>JAFRVY010000125.1 GCA_017438285.1 Bacillota bacterium | reverse complement strand
TCGCACAGATTCGTCTTTTATAAAGACGACAAAGAACTGAAAATGGAAGAAGTAATGGAGATGGATTAACAGTTAGCATGGTTGATAGCCATACGCCGATGAAAACGAAGGCTGTTGCATACGCAACAGCCTTTTTTCGTATTTAATTCAGGTCGTCCTTCATCCGCATGGTCGAAAGCCA
Source organism: Bacillota bacterium (assembly GCA_017438285.1). GTDB lineage: Bacteria > Bacillota > Clostridia > Peptostreptococcales > Anaerovoracaceae > Lentihominibacter. The sequence goes on along the minus strand of JAFRVY010000125.1, from coordinate 71,701 downwards.
CACGCCAATGAGAGTAATGCCAAGTCCGACGACCGTGTACCATCCCCAGATGTCGCCCATGATCATGATGCCGCAGACGACGCCGATGATCGTGGAAAGACTGCCGACGATGTTGTTGGCAAGAGCCGCATCCACATACGAGAGCAGTCTGTTGAAACAGAAGTAGGACGCAAAGGCACAGAATACACCGAGAAACAGCAGGTTGATCAAAAGCTTGACGCTGGTAAACGGAATGATGAACGTATCCAGTCCGTGACCCTGGCAGAGGGAGATGATGTTAAATAAAATCGCACCTTCAAAGGCCATGATTGCCGTTACCGAAACTGCATCGAAATCCGATGAGGCTTTTTTGCTGGAAAGACTGTACATGCTGGCGGCGATAACGCCGAAGGTCATACAGATCATACCGGTGCGGGTTCCGCTTGCCGAGAACACCGGTGAGAAGAATGTAGCGATGACAACGCCCAGAAAAGTCAGGACGAGACTGACTACCAGTTTCAGATTTGCCCTGTGCTTGAAAAAAATGATTCCCAGAACCAGCGTCATGCTCGGAATCGTCGCGACGAAGATGGCGCTGATAGAGGCCGACGTCATCTTAATTCCGTAGGCTTCGAGAATGGAATAGGCGCATGGTTCAAACAGACCGGCAAGAAAGAGGAATACGACATTCTTCTTTCTCAAATTGATCTTGATCTTCCCTGCAAGGACAGGAATGAGAAACAGGACTGCCGTGGTGGTCCAGCGGACAGCCAGCACCTGCATCGGCGCCATGACCTCAAGGAGAATGGCAAGGGAAATAAAGGCGACGCCCCAGCCGATAGAAACCATCGCTATCAGAAAAATTGTCAATCCCATATTGTTGCTTTTGCCGTTCAGATTGTTCATAAAACTCCTGCTTCTCTTGTTGATTTCGACTTTGATTGTAACATATAATTCTTACAGAGGTAAATAATATGGAATATAGAATACTAGTTATCAATCCGGGATCCACATCGACGAAGCTTGCCGTATACGAGGACGAACAGGAAGTCTTCCGCGAGACGCTTCGCCATGACCCGACATACTTGAAGAATCTGGGTAAAATTGCAGACCAAAAGGACTATCGCAAAGGCCTCGTGGCCGAAGCACTCAAGAACCATGATTTCGCCATGGGAGACTTTGATGCCATCGCCTGCCGCGGCGGCCTGATCAGACAGATCCCGAGCGGGACCTACCGTGTGACGGAGAAGCTCTTTGAGGATTCCATAACAGGTGTCAGCGGAAAGCACGCCTCGAATCTTGGCGCGCTCATCGGATGCGAACTGGAGTCTGAGAGCGGTGTGCCGGCGTACATCGTTGACCCGCCGGTGGTCAACGAACTCTCCGATAAAGCGAAATACTCGGGGTGTCCGGACATCGAGCGCGTCTGCGTATTTCATGCATTGAATCAGAAGGCCGTTGCTAGAAGATATGCGGCAGAAACGGGACAGTCCTATGAGAACCTGAATCTCCTCGTCTGCCATATGGGCGGAGGAGTCTCCGTGGGTGCTCATGTGAAAGGACGAGTTCTGGACACAGAAGACGCCGTCGGCGGGGAAGGACCCTTTTCTCCGGAACGCGCAGGAAGCCTTCCGGTAAACAAGATCGTTGAGATGTGCTTCAGAAGCGGCATGAAAGAAACTGAGATCAAAAGGATGTTCACGAGAAACAGCGGACTGCTGGCCTATACAGGTTCCAACAACATGCGGGAACTTCTGGCAGCTGCAGAGGCCGGTGATGTGAAGGTGCAAAAGGCTTTGGATGCCTTTTACTATCAGGTTGCAAAAGAAATCGCTGCCATGTCCATTGCTATGACAGGCAGCGTAGATCAAATCATATTAACGGGCGGAATCGCCAACAGCCAGGTGGTCACAGACGCGATCGCCAAACTGGTTGACTGGATCGCACCGGTTACCGTGTATCCGGGCGAAGACGAAATGCTCGCTCTGACGCAAGGTGTGCTCAGGGTTTTGCGCGGTGAAGAGCAGGCGAAGGACTATTAGTCGTTCAGCACGGATTCTACCAGTTCGTCGCCCTCGTAGCGCAGTTTCAGCGTGAAGAACGGGAAATCCTTTCTGAGCAGACCGAGGAAGATGCGATCGCCTTTCCACAGCGGGAGCTCCTCGATTCTGTCCTTATGGACCCAATCCAGAACGCCTTCATCGCAGACAGGAACAGGCCATGCGTTGGAGTCGTCTCCGGCAAAGGCCGGGTCTTCCGATACGGGCAGACCATCGGATGTTAAGAAGTCATCCGACGTGAAAAGACACATATATTCGGTTTCGACGCCTTCCTGAATGAAGGTGATAAAACCGCGGAAGGTCCAGTCCAGCAATGTATAGCCGGTTTCTTCGAACACCTCGCGCTGCAGACATTCTTCCGGGCTTTCCTGATCCAGGAATTTACCGCCGACACCGATCCATTTGCCCTCGTTTACATCGTGGGCTTTTTTGGTTCTGTGAAGCATCAGGTAATGGTCCTCATGCTCGATGTAGCAAAGCGTTGTAATGAACATATTTCTACCTCCAAAAATCAGTATACACGAAACCTTTTTCTTTTCAAGTTGTGTTAGAATAGACCCATGAACAGAAAACAGAAAGCCATGCTGATCATGGTGCTGACGGCATGCCTTTGGAGTCTCGGAGGCATCTTTATCAAACTCATATCGTGGAGCCCCTTTCTCATTGCGGGCGTGCGAAGTCTCATATCGGGCAGCATCATGGCTGGGTATATGCGTGCAAGCAAGGTGAAATACAAACTAAACCGGTATTCATTGCTTGCCGGCATTGGGCTCGGGTTTTCGGCCACGCTTTTTACGATCGCAACCAAACTGACCACTGCAGCCAACGCCATTGTCCTGCAGTATACGGCACCGATTTTCATACTGATACTGTCTGCTGCTTTGTTCCACCAGAAAATGAAACGGGTAGAAGTAGGCGTCGTGCTCGTAACCATGGCAGGCATGGTGCTGTTCTTTTTTGATCAGCTTTCACCGGGGAACATACTCGGAAATTTTATCGGCATATTGGCCGGCGTCTTCCTGGCACTGATGTTCGTCATGGTCGGAAAGGGCGGCGATGACGACGGGACCAGAATGAGCGGCATCCTGAATGCTCACATCATCGCAATGCTGATCGGAATTCCTGTCGGACTGGCGATGACAGTCGGATCCGCAGGCGCAGGCACACCGCTCGGTCTGGAGATTTTGTACGTCGTGATTCTCGGCGTCTTCCAGCTTGGCATTCCATACGTACTCTACGGCATCGCATCCCGCGACTGCCCGCCGCTTGCCTGCTCGCTGATCGGCATGCTGGAGCCGATGCTCAATCCCGTATGGGTGGCGCTCTTCGTCGGAGAAGTGCCCGGCAGATTCGCGCTGGTCGGAGCGGTAATCATAATCGGAACAGTGACCTGGTGGTGTGTTCAGGAAAGCAAGACAACGAAAGGAATAGACGATGAGAGCTAGCGGAATCCTATTACCGATTTTTTCACTTCCGTCGTCCTACGGATACGGCGATCTGGGGGAGGAAGCATACAAGTTTATAGACAGACTGCAGGAGGCAGGTCAGCGCTACTGGCAGGTCCTGCCTATCGGACCGATCAACAGGGAATTCTGTCCGTACCAGTCAAGCTCAAGTTTTGCCGGTGAGCCTTTGCTGCTGTCACTGCAAAAGCTTGCCGAGCAGGGACTGCTGACGGACGCCGACCTTGCGGCAGATGACGCGCAGATCACCGAGAAGAAAAAGGTGCTGCGCACGGCCTTTCGAAATTTCCGCAGCAAGCTGCAGGAGGACGATCAGGCGAGCCTGCACTACAAAGCCTTTTGCAAGATGGAAGAGCACTGGATCGATGACTATGCGCTCTTCTCAGCCCTGACCGATTATTACGGCGACGGCGACTGGTCCTGCTGGGATAAGGAGATCAGAGAGCATCAGCCGAGCGCCGTGGCGCAGTGGGCGGTGAAGCTGTCCTACGAGGTCGAGTTTTACAGGTGGATGCAGTATGAGTTCTTCAATCAGTGGGACGCTCTGAAAAAGTATGCCCACGAGAAGGGCGTGGAACTCATTGGGGATATTCCGTATTATGCCGCCTATGAGAGCGCGGACTGCTGGGCGAATCCCGGGTTTTTCCAGTTGGATGAAGCTGGGAAACCGGCCTTTGAAGCGGGTGCTCCTCCGGATGCGTTCACGGCAGAAGGGCAGTGCTGGGGCAATCCGGTCTATGACTGGGGAGCCCAGAAGAGACAGGGCTATCGCTGGTTCGTGGATCGGATCGGGCAGCAGCTCAGGTTCTTTGACGTGGTCAGGATCGACCACATGAGAGGTTTTGAATCCTATTACGTCGTGCCTGCGGATACGGAAGATCCGAAGCAGGGACACTGGGAAAAGGGCCCGGGGCTGGAACTTTTCGATGCAGTCAAAAGGGAACTGGGAGAGCGCCGTTTCATCGCCGAGGATCTCGGCTATCTGACGCAGGAAGTGTGGGATATGATGGCACAGGTCGGCTACCCGGGCATGAAGGTCCTGCAGTTTGCTTTCGACACAGGCGAAGAAAACGTCTACCTGCCGTTCAACTATGATACGGACAATGCCGTAGTCTATACGGGGACTCACGATAACGATACGACCATGGGCTGGTACGAGAAGGCGGAAGACTGGAAACAGAAATTCGTTTCCTGGTATCTCCGTGAGAAGTCGGACATCACAGAGGCGCGTAAAGCGGAACTGTTCAGCGCACCAGCAGCGGATGGCGACCCTGCAGCAGACGGTGACCTTGCAGCAGACGGCACAGTGCCGGCGCCGGCACCGGATGCGATTCTCGATCCGCAGGCGGCGGTGACGGGTCTTGTAGAACTCGCTCACAGCAGCCGCTGCGAGATGTGCATCATTCCGATGCAGGATTATCTGCTTCTCGGCAGCGAGGCGCGCGTCAATGTGCCGGGAACGACCAAGGGGAACTGGCGCTGGCAGATGAATACAAGTGCCTTCACACCGGAGCTAGCAAAATCTATCCGTGAGATGACGGAGCGCTACAACCGATAAACGGCAAATGATTGCAATAAAAAGAGGCGATTTCTCGCCTCTTATTTTTATTGATTTCTTGTTGCTCTTACGGTTTGACGACATCCAGCAGGCCGGCCTTGATGGCTTCGAGCGCCTTGTCGCTTGATGCATCGTCCGGACCCTGCGCCATGATGTAGAGCTTGACTTTCGGCTCTGTTCCCGATGGACGGATGATGGCATTCGATCCGTCAGCCAGTTCGTAGAACAGCATATTGCTGGCAGGAAGTCCCGTGGATGAAATCTCTCCGCTGGCCATGTCCCTGATCTCCCCGCTGTCGTAGTCGCGAATCCTGTTGATTTCGAATCCGAGCGAGGCGGGCGGGTTGGCACGAAGTTCTTTCATAACAGCTGCCATCTTCTCGTTGGCATCAAATCCGGAGAACTGGATCGATACGACTTCTTCCTTGAAGAAACCGTACTTCTTGTACATCTCCTGCAGGACCTGATAAAGGGTCAGTCCTTTGGCACTGTAGTAGCATGCCATCTCGCAAAGGAGCATCGATGCGACGATGGCGTCCTTGTCTCTGGCATAGGTGCCGGCGAGATAGCCGTTGCTCTCTTCAAATCCGAAGAGGAATGCGTGCTCGCCATTGGCCTCCCATTCCTTGATCTTTTCGCCGATGTATTTGAAACCGGTAAGGACTTCGACCATGTCTACGTCGTTCTTCGCGCAGATGACGTTGGCCATCGGCGTTGATACGACACTCTTGACGGCGGCATCCTTTGGTGTGAGGACACCAGCCTCGCGTTTCGCGGTGATGAGGTAGTCCAGAATCAGACACCCGATCTGGTTGTCGGTGAGCATGATGAACTCATCGCCGTTTCGAACAACTGCGCCGCAGCGGTCACCGTCCGGATCTGTTCCAATAATCAGATTTGCGCCGTGTTTCTTTGCCAGTTCAACCGCCAGTTTGAAGGTTCCGATGTTGTCTGGGTTCGGTGATGCGACCGTAGGGAAATCTCCGTCGATGATCATCTGCTCCGGAACAGGAATGATGTTCTTGACACCGAGGCGGGTCAGAACTTCCGGAACGAGAATGTATCCGGTGCCGTGCAGCGGTGTGAATACCACCTTGAAATCAGGCGCGTTCTTGACCGATTCATTGCTGACGGACTGTGCCAGAACGCAGGACATGTATTCCTCGTCTGTCTCGCTGCCCAGTATTGTGATCAGCCCCTTGTCCAAAGCCTCTTCGAAATCCATGGTGCGGACATCGTCAAAGATGTCGCTGCTGCGCATGGATGCGGCAACCTGGGATGCATGTTCCGGCGGAAGCTGTGCACCGTCGGACCAGTAAACTTTGTATCCGTTATATTCCTTCGGGTTGTGGCTTGCTGTCACGTTGATGCCGGCCAGGGAATTCGTGCGTCTCAGGGCGAAAGACAGTTCCGGCGTCGGTCGCAGGTCTTCAAAGAAGTAGACGTGGATGCCGTTGGCTGCCAGAACGCCTGCCGCTTCCCGTGCAAAAAGCTTGCTGTTGTTGCGGGAGTCGTGTGAGATCGTGACGCCGCTCTTGCCGTCGGCGGGGCTTCGATTGACCAGGTCAGCCAGTCCCTGGGTGGCGTAGCGCACGGTGTAAACATTCATACCAAAGAGCCCTGCGCACATGATGCCGCGAAGACCGGCGGTGCCGAAGTCCAGCATCTTGCTGAATCTGCCCTCGATCTCTTTTTCATCGCCGGCAATCGCGCGAAGCTCTTCTTTCGTTTTCTCGTCGACGATGTCGCTGGCGAGCCAGCGTTCGTATTCTTTCCTATAATCCATGCCCTTGGCTCCTTTCTAATAACAGGGTCTCGTTCGGATAAATCGTAATGGTTCCTTCCTTGATCTGTCCGTCCAGCAGGTTGATCCAGCTGCCTTCGAGGTCAAGACTTTGCTCACGAACGCCGCAGTTGACGGCGGTCATGACCGTCGCGCAGCCGGCTTCCGCTCTCTCGAAAGCAAAAAGCCCGTCTGCAGCTGTAACGGTTCGGTAGGAACCTCTCTTGAATATATCGTGTGAAGATCGAATCTTCGTGATTTTCTTGTACCAGTCGATGATCTCCCGGTTTTCATTGCCCCACGGGAAGCAGGTCCGGTTGAACGGATCCTTGTAGCCGGTCACACCAGCTTCATCTCCGTAGTAGATACTCGGCACGCCCGGCAAGGTCATCTGTATGAGTGAGGCTGCCTTGAGACGCTGTGTGCCGAGAGTCATCTCCTCGCTGCTCATATGCGTCTCCGCCTGAATGTTGCGCGGCGGATCCATACCCAGATCCTTTCCGGCCAGCGCCGTCAGTATCCTGATGCTGTCATGGGTGCCCAGGATATTCATCAGGCAGTTCGTGACTTCCGGCGGGTAGTTTTCGGTGATCGTCTCAACAGTACCGGCAAGTCCTGCCGCATTTCCGCTCCGTACGAAGTCTATGATGGCGGTGCGGAACGGGTAGTTCATGACAGAATCCAGCCGACAGCCTTCGAAGTAGTTTTTGCGTTCATCATAGGCGATCTTGTTGGAGGCATCCTCCCAGACCTCGCCGATAATGAGCGCGTCGCCCTTTTCGGCCTTTGCAGCTCGAACGAGCCTGTCGAGGAAATCATTCGGCAGCTCATCAGCCACATCGAGACGCCATCCCGCGGCACCGGCTCGCAGCCACTTCCTGACGATGCCGTTCTCGCCGGTGATGTATTCGATGTAATCCTGGTTGCGTTTGTTCAGCCTCGGCAGGGTGTCGATGTCCCACCAGCAGTCGTAGGTCTCATCCTCATGGAAAAAGTACCAGTCTCTGTATGGAGAGTCCGGATGACCGTAGGCTCCCGGCGCGGTTTCCTCACCGTTTTCCGCTGCCTTGTCCGCGTAGTGACCGTACTTATCGAAGTACTTGGAGTCCGAACCCGTGTGAGCGAAGACGCCGTCACAGATCACGCGGATACCATATTTGCCTGCCTCTTCGCAAAGGCTCCTGAAATCCTCCTCGGTGCCGAACATGGCGTCGATTTTTTCGTAATTGCCCGTGTCGTACTTGTGGTTCGAGTAGGCCTCGAAGATCGGACTCAGATACAGGCAGGTGACATGAAGATCCGCCATATAGGGGAGTTTCTCCCTGATGCCCGCCAGGTCTCCGCCGAAGAAATCGTTGTTCAGGATACGGCAGTTCTGTGGTCGCCACTCCGGCACGCCGCCCCAGTCGTCTCTGCGGACTTTGTTCTCCATCTCGATACGCTGGCGTCCGGATGGGTTGAAGCGGTCCACGAAGACGTGGTAGATGATACCGCCGCAGAGCCAGTCCGGATCGTCGTAGGCACGGCTGTATACGGTCTGCTGCCAGGTTCCGCCGCCTGTCAGGACGGGCTCTCCTGTCGCTTCATCTTTATGAATGCGCAGGATGCCGTCATAGGTGAGCACCTCAAAGCTGTACCAGTACAGACCGGTATCGAAGATCTGAAAAGATGTGGAGTAGGCCACGTACCCGTCCGCGGCTGCAGCGCCGTCGAAGTCATTCCCCATGTGGTACTCGGCAGGCGAATCGTGCCTGTCGTAGCGCACGACGGCCTTTGCAGAAAGCGGTCTTTGGTCCTCGGGCACGAGCAGACGGAGAGTCACCTCGGTGCCCGACCGGATCGCGCCCACAGGGCTTTTGAAATATTCATCTTTTGAGTCAAAAAGTATATGTGTCATATTACTGAGTCAGGTCCAACGAAGAACGGATGGGTCACATATCCCGAAAGCAGACGCTTGTCGTTGATGATGACGCCCTTATCCAGAACGGCATAGTTGAGCACCGCACCTTCTCCGATGGTGCAGTCCTGATTGATGACGCAGTTCTCAATGACAGCACCTTTCTTGACATGCACGTTTCTGAAGATAACAGAGTTTCTGACGGTACCTTCAATGACAGAACCTGCCGCGATGATCGAGTTCGTCGTCTGTGAACTCTCGCTGTAAAAAGCAGGGGAGCTGTTGCCCGCTCTGGTGATGATCGGTCTAAGTTCCTGCATGAACAGTTCTCTCCTCAGGTCTTTGTTCAGGAGCGCCAGATTACTCTTCAGATAGGAAGAAACGGTGTCCACATAGGTGAGCTTTTCGTCCGTTACATATGCCATGACCTTGGATGTCTTGAGAGCCGGCATAAGAACGTCTCTTCGCATGCTCTTTTTGTTCAGGTCGATGGACTGTGTCAGGATGTCGAGAAGCTCCTCGCGCGACATGATGTACGTGTGCGTCGAAATCAGATCTCCCGGATCATGTTCCTTCTTGATCTGAATTTCCGTGATCCTGTCCTTTTCATCCGTCTTGTATACCGTCGTTCTGACGCCCTGCTCCTTATTGAGCGGCGTCTTCGTGCAAAGGCATGTGAAACGCGCGCCCGATTTGATGTGCTGATCCAGCATGGCCGAGTAGTCGATGTTGCCGATGGCGTCACAGCACGTGAACAGTACGTATTCTTCCTTGCAGTTAGTGATGTATGAAAGGTTGGCCTGAAGGGCCTCCAGTATGTTCTCGTAACGCGCCTCTCCGCTTGAGAAGGAGAACGGCGGCAGTACGGTCAGTCCGGACTTTCTGCGGTGCAGGTCCCATTCACCGCCGTAGCGTACGTGACCCATGAGACTCTCGTACTTGGTGGTGGCGATGACGCCGATATTTCTGATTCCTGAATTCGTCATGTTTGAAATGAAGAAGTCGACGATTCTGTATCTTGCGCCAAATGGAATCGCGGCGAAGGTTCTTTTCAATGTCAGATCGCTGATGTTGGCATCGTGCTCATCTGCGAATATCAATCCAAGCATTCTCATGTTCTACACCTCCTTTCCCGTCTGTGCCGGCGGGATTTTCTGACCCGTAGCTATAACGGTGAGCTCGGTGTCTTCTTTGCTTCCGCCGACCTTGGCGCCTGCGCCGATCTCGACATCGTGGTCGATGATGGCGTATTCTACGTGAGCGCCTTTGCCGATGGTTACGTTATTCATGATGACGCAGTCCCTGACGACAGCGCCTTCTTCGATCACGATATTGCTTCCGATGACGGAATCGAATATGTGTCCGTCGATTTCATTTCCTGCTGCGCAGTTGCAGTTCTGCAGACTTGCGTGCTCTCCCAGATAGGTCGGGGAGTGGAAATCGTGTCTGTAGTAGATTCTCCAGCCATCATCGTTGAGCCAGAGCTCCGGATCCTCTCCGAGGGTATCCATGTTTGCGCTCCAGTAGGACGACAGGGTACCGACGTCTCTCCAGTAGCCTTTGTACAGATAAGCATAAAGCCTCTCGCCGCCTGCCAGCATCGCAGGAATGACGTTCTTGCCGAAGTCGTTATCGGAATCCGGGTTCTGTTCGTCCTGTTCCAGATAGTTCAAAAGCTTGTCGGTGTTGAAAATGTAGACGCCCATGGATGCGAGGGTGCTCTTAGGCTGGGCAGGTTTCTCTGCAAACTCTGTAATGAGGCCCTTCTCATCGGTGCTCATGATGCCGAAACGGCTCGCTTCCTCGATAGGAACGTCCATTACCGCAATCGTGGCGTCGGCGTCATTATCGATATGCTCCTTGAGCATGATCTCGTAGTTCATCTTGTAGATGTGGTCCCCCGAAAGAACCAGGATGTAATCCGGGTCGTAATTGGATATGAACTTCTGGTTCTGGTAGATGGCATTCGCCGTGCCTTTGAACCAGTCTCCGCCCTTGGCTGCCTGATATGGCGGCAGCACGTGGAGACCGCCGTAGTTCAGATCCAGATCCCACGGATCTCCCGTGCCCAGATAGTCATTGAGTTCCAAAGGCTGATACTGGGTCAGCACGCCGACCGTGTCAATGTTCGAGTTGACGCAGTTGGAGAGTGAGAAATCGATGATTCTGTATCTGCCTCCGAATGGGACCGCAGGCTTTGCCACGTTTTCAGTGAGCGGGGCGAGTCTTGATCCCTGTCCTCCGGCAAGAAGCATAGCGATACATTTTTTCTTTCTTGCCATACTTATCCCTCCTTTTTCTCTAAAACGATAGCCGACAGGGCAGGCAGTGAGAGCACGATGTGCTGATCGTACCCGTTCCAGCCCTCTGGTTGTACTTCATATGTTGTAGCAGTCCTCTTACCCGGACCGCCGTATTTGGTCATGTCAGTATCTATCATTACTTCGTAGGCCTCTGCCTCCGGCACGCCTACCTTGTATTCCTCCAGGTCTTTGCCCGAGACGTTCAGAATCACGACGACCGGGTCTTTGATGCTGCCCGGATCCTCCGGATCTGCTTCCGGTCTGCAGCGGATGAAGGCGATGACATTGTCGTAAATGTTGCTGCCGTCGATCCAGCGGAAGCCGTCTCTCGTATCGTCACCATCCCACAGGGATGGGGTCCCGAGATACAGGTAGTTCAGGTCTCTGACGAATTCCCATGTCTGCCTGTGCTTGTCGTAATCCAGAAGCAGCCAGTCAAGTTGGGCGCTGTCGTTCCACTCGATGAACTGGGCGAATTCCGTTCCCATGAAGGTGAGTTTCTTGCCCGGGTGGGTAATCATGTACGCCAGGAATGTCCTGAAACCGTCAAACTTCTCGTCGTATCTGCCGGGCATCTTGTCCAGAAGTGATTTCTTTCCGTGAACGACTTCGTCGTGGGAAATCGGGAGGATGAAGTTCTCGCTCCACGCATAGTCGAGGGAGAAGATGAGTTTCCCGTGCATGCCCACGCGGAAGATCGGGTTGGAAGAAAAGTACTCCAGTTCATCATTCATCCAGCCCATGTTCCACTTGAAGTTGAAGCCCAGACCGCCTTCATAAGGCGGCATGGTGATGCCTGGCCATGCGGTGGATTCCTCTGCAATGGTCATGACGCCGGGGAAGTTGGTGAGAACGTCGCTGTTCATGCGCTGCAGGAAGGCGATCGCCTCCTTGTTCTCCACGCCGCCGTCTTCATTCGGCATCCATTCGCCGTCTTCGCGTCCGTAGTTGAGATAGATCATCGCGGCGACTGCATCGACTCTGAGCCCGTCTATGTGGAACTGCTCACAGTAGTAGAATGCGTTGGAAACGAGGAAGCTGATGACCTCCGGTCTTCCGTAATCAAAGGCCAGCGTTCCCCAGCCTTTGTGCTCTGCCTTTAGATGATCCGTATATTCGTAGAGCGGGTGACCGTCGAATTCCACGAGTCCGAAATCGTCCTTCGGGAAGTGGGCCGGAACCCAGTCGATGATCACACCGATGTCATTTCTGTGGGCGAGGTCGATGAGATATTTCAAATCCTCAGGCGTTCCGTATCTCGAGGTCGGACTGTAGTAGCCGGTGACCTGATATCCCCAGGAACCATCGAAGGGATGCTCCATGATCGGAAGCAGTTCGATGTGGGTGTAGCCCATGCCTTTGACGTAAGGAATCAGCAGGTCCGCCGTCTCGCGGTAGCTCATGCGCGAACCGTCCTCGTGACGGCGCCATGAACCGAGATGGACCTCATAGATATTGATGAAATCCTTGTATAGATTCCTGTGGAGACGCTGCTCCATCCAGCGCCCGTCTCCCCAAGGGAAATGATCGTTCAGATCGTAGATGATGGAGGCGCGCTGGCTTCCCGGGGCGTCAACCTTCTCCGAATAAAAGGCGTACGGATCCGCCTTCCAGAGCGTCTTCTCCCGGTCCGTGGTGATGACATATTTATAGTAGTCACCATGCTTCGCGTTCGGCACAAAGGCCTCCCAGATCTCCGGGTCGTCTTCCAGCCTGTGCATGTGGTCGCGCACATGCTCCCAGCCGTTGAAATCACCGGCGACCGTTACGGACTTTGCTCGGGGAGCCCAGACACGAAAAACGACGCCTCCGCCTTCCGCCGGGTGCGCTCCGAGAAATTCATATGACCTGTAGTTTTTACCGTGATGGAACAGGTATTTGTGTTCGTCGATATTTTGTTTCATCATATGGGTATACCTATTAGAATTATACACTTTATTCCCGAAGTCCTCAACTGCTGTAAGCAAAGAGCAAGTTGGAGATGGCGGTGTATCGCGTAAAAAATCAATAAAAGACTTCAATAATTTGAATACTTCTGTAGGGAAAAGTGATAAGCAATGTTATAATAATACTAATAATCAATATTAGGAGGAAACATTAATGGTAAGAATTGCAATCAACGGTTTTGGACGAATCGGTCGTCTGGCCTTCAGAAAGATATTTGATGATCCGGAATGTGAAGTCGTAGCGATCAACGATCTGACCAGTCCGGCAATGCTGGCGCACCTGCTCAAGTATGACAGCGTGCAGGGAAGATATGCCGATGCGCATCTGGTTTCCAATGACGAGGATTCCATCAGCATCGACGGAGCGAGAATTCCGATCTACAAGGAAGCGGAAGCTGTGAACCTTCCGTGGAAGGATCTGGATGTAGACATCGTACTTGAGTGCACAGGGTTCTACACTTCCAAGGAAAAGTCACAGGCCCACATCGATGCCGGCGCGAAGAAGGTCCTGATTTCGGCACCTGCGGGTGATGATCTTCCGACGATCGTTTACGGCGTCAATCATGAGACTCTGACGAAAGAAGACAACGTCGTTTCCGGCGCATCCTGCACGACTAACTGTCTGGCTCCGATGGCCAAAGTCCTGGCAGGATACAGAGAGGTCAGAACCGGCTTCATGACGACGATTCACGCATATACCGGCGACCAGATGCTTCTGGACGGACCGCACAGAAAAGGCGATCTCAGACGTGCCAGAGCCGGCGCCATCAACATCGTTCCGAACTCAACAGGCGCTGCCAAGGCAATCGGTCTTGTCATCCCTGAACTGGACGGCAAACTCATCGGTTCCGCCCAGCGCGTACCTGTTCCATCAGGCTCGATCACGATTCTGGACGCAACACTGAAGGATGAAACGGATACCGTCACAGTCGAAGGCATCAACGCAGCGATGAAGGCTGCCGCATCCGAATCCTTCGGATACACGGAAGAGGAGCTGGTTTCCAGTGACATCATCGGGATCTCATACGGATCACTCTTTGACGCTACCCAGACACTGGCAGAGCAGTGCGGAACCCACATCTACGAAGTCCGTATCGTCGCCTGGTACGACAACGAGATGAGCTATGTAAATCAGATGATCCGAACGATGAAATACATGGGGACGTTACTGTAAACACGAAGAAACGCAGCAGCAGGGAACAAAGGTGGAGAGTCATGGCTGAGAAAAAAGAAAAAATAAAGGTTCTCTTTGCTTCTCCGGAAGTAATGCCTTTTGGCGGAACCGGAGGTCTGGGCGAAGTCGCGGGATCTCTTCCGCGCGCGGTGAACAAACTCGCCGGATCTGAAGTCGAGTGCAGGGTAATCATGCCTTTGTACGGCTCCGTCAGGGAAGAGTATCGAAACAAGATGCAGTTTCTCGGACACATCGACATACCGGTCGTATGGCGTCATCAGTATATGGGCATTTTCCAGCTCAAAAAAGACGGCGTTGTCTACTATTTCGTCGACAATGAGTATTACTTCAAGAGGGATTCTCTATACGGCTTCGGGGACGACTGCGAGAGATTCAGCTATTTCAGCCGCGCGGTCATCGAAAGTTCGAAGATCACCGGGTTTGAGCCTGATATCATTCACGCCAACGACTGGCAGACGGCCCTCGCACCTGTCCTCAGCAAGACTTTGTACTGGGACAAAGGCATCAAGTCGGTCTTCACGATTCACAACGTTGAGTATCAGGGACGCTACGGCATGGATATGCTGCGGGACTGCATCGGCCTTTCTGCTCAGGACGAGCACATTCTCGAACTGGAAGAGGACGTGAATCTGATGAAGGGCGCTATCCAGTGTGCCGACAGAGTCACGACGGTCAGTCCGACCTATGCCAGGGAACTCACTTATCCGATCAGCGCTTTTGGTCTGGACAGGGTTATCAGAGAAAACGGGTATAAGATGTCGGGTATTCTGAATGGGATCAACACCGTATCCTACGATCCGTCCAACGACCCATCCATAGAGGCTCCATATTCCTCAGAGAAGATTCAGGGCAAGAAGCTTTGCAAGCGCGCTCTGCAAAAGGACCTCGGACTTGCCGAAAGTGACGCACCGATGATCACCATGATCACGCGACTCGTTGCGCCGAAGGGAATCGACATCGTCAGGGAACTGATGGACGGGGATTTCCTCTACAATAACAACGTGCAGTTCGTCCTGCTTGGAACGGGTGACAGGGAATACGAAGACTATTTCAGATACCTTCAGTACACGCACCCGGATAAAGTCAGGTCACTGATCGAATTCAATACGGCCACGGCCCACAGGATCTACGCGGCGGGAGACATTTTCCTCATGCCGTCGAGAAGCGAGGCCTGCGGACTGGCGCAGATGATCAGCTGCCGCTACGGAAACGTGCCGCTCGTGCGTCTCACAGGCGGACTTGCCGATTCCATCAGCGAATGGGATGGCAAAAATGGCAACGGCTTCACCTTCTATGACTTCAACAGATACGAACTGGAAGCTGCTCTCATGAGAGCGATTGAGCTCTACAAAAGCCGGGGCAAGTGGCGCACCCTGGTAAGACATATCCTCGATGAGGATTTCAGCTGGGCGAGATCGGCCGAAGAATACCACAGACTATACACCGAAATGGTGAAATAATACGACAGGAAAGTAATAATATATGGAAGACAAATCAAGATTTTTAAACGGTTTCAATGATTACCTCGAAGATAATCTGCACACGACCCTCGAGGAGGCAACGCCGGAGCAGATCTACAAAGCCCTGGCCAGGGTGGTCAACGGGCAGCTTCAGGAGCATTATCACGACTTCAAGAGAAAGAAGAATAAGGCGGAGAAAGAAACTTCGGGAAAGAAAAAGATTTATTACATCAGTATGGAGTTTCTCGTTGGGCAGTCGCTCAAAAACGCACTCTATTGTCTCGGCGAAACAGAACTGGTCGAAGAGATTATCAAAGATCGGGAGTTTACTCTCGATGATGTTTTTGAGTGCGAGCCTGATGCGGGACTGGGCAACGGCGGTCTGGGAAGACTGGCTGCATGTTTCCTCTCGGCAATGGCAACGGGAAATTACGATGCGACAGGATTTTCACTGAGATACGAATACGGACTCTTCAGACAGAAGATCGAAGACGGCTGGCAGGTGGAACTGCCGGACAACTGGATTCCGGGCGGCGGCGTCTGGCTCAACAAGAAAGACGACGATCCGTTCCACGTTTCCTTCTACGGAAGATATCACGAATGGTGGGACGAGGGAGGTCTCAAATTCACGCTGGAAGAACCGCAGGTCGTCAAGGCCATTCCGTACGATATGTATATTCCGGGCGCCGGCAACGATGCTGTCGAAAAGCTCCGTCTCTGGAGAGCGATCGACCCGGAGGGCTTCGATATGAGAAGCTTCAACAGCGGAGACTTCACCAAGGCGGCTCTGCAGAACAACAGGGCAGAGGCGATCACCAAAGTCCTCTATCCGCCTGACAATATTGAAGAGGGTAAAGAACTCAGACTCAAGCAGCAGTACTTCATGGTCTCGGCATCATGCCAGAACATCGTCCGCGACCATATGCAGCTTTATGGAACCCTCGATAATTTCCACAGAAAAAACGTCATCCACATCAATGACACCCACCCGGCCCTTTGCATACCGGAACTCATGAGGATCTTCATGGACGAATACGACTGCAGTTGGGACTACGCGTGGGAGAGAGTGATTGGTTCCGTTTCCTACACGAATCACACCATTCTGGCGGAAGCTCTCGAGAAGTGGAAGACATCACAGATACAGGCTCTCGTACCGCGTGTTTTCTCCATCATTTCGGAGATCGACCGCAGATTCCGCGAATACATGAATTTCAAATTCCCTGGAGATACGGGCAAAGCGGATTACGTGGCGGTTCTCGGAAACGGTCAGGTGCGCATGGCGAATCTGGCTGTCATCGGTTCCCATAAAGTCAACGGTGTATCGGAACTGCACTCGAGGATTCTCAAGGAAGATCTGTTCCACGACTACTTCCTGGCGCAGCCGGACAAATTCACCAATGTCACCAACGGCATCGCCTACAGGAGATGGCTCTGCCAGTCGAATCCGAAACTGGCCGCGCTGATCGACGAGTGCATCGGCACCGAGTACAGACAGGACGACCGAAGACTCGAGGACTTCTTCCGTTATCGCAATGATGCGGCGGTATGCGAGAAGCTGGAACAGATCAAATATGATAACAAGGTGCGATTCGCCGAAAAAGTGAAGAAGGCGTCAGGCAAGATTATCGACCCGAATTCGATCTTTATCGTTCAGGCAAAGCGCCTGCATGAATACAAGAGACAGCTGATGAACGCCCTGCGAATCATCAGCCGCTATCAGATGCTGCAGGACAATCCGGACCTCGACATGAGACCGGAGACATATCTCTTCGCTGCAAAGGCTGCACCGAGCTATTACCTGGCGAAGGAAATCATTCAGCTCATCTGTAAACTGGCGGAGGAAATCGACAAAGATCCTAAGATCTCATCGAAGCTCAAGGTCGTATTCCTGGAAAACTACAGCGTTTCCATGGCCGAAGCGCTCATGCCTGCAACGGAGATCTCAGAGCAGATCTCACTTGCCGGCAAGGAAGCCAGCGGCACCGGAAACATGAAGATGATGATCAACGGCGCGATCACCATAGGCACACTTGACGGAGCGAATGTGGAGATGCGTGAAGCGGTCGGTCCTGACAGTATCTTTATCTTCGGCAAGCGCGAGCATGAAGTGCGCGAAGCTTTGCAGCAGGGATATAACGCCTATGACGTCTACGCAAACGATCCGTTACTGAAGCGTGCCGTTGATGCTCTTGTGACGGGATTCGCAGGCAAGAGCTTCGACATCCTGAACGACTACCTGCTCATGCCGTCCTACAGTATCGCCGACCCGTACATGTGTCTGCTGGATTTCGCAGATTACTGCAGAGCGCACGATGACATTCAGGCGGCTTACGAAGACCGCAGAAGATGGAATGCTATGTCCATTGAGAATATTGCAAAGGCTGCGCGGTTCGCTGCAGATCGAAGCATTCGTGATTATGCGGATCGTATCTGGAATACAGGAACGATTTAATCGAATATATAATAAAGGGAGCTCAGATAATCTCCCGGCTAGGTCCTCGTGCCTGCGGAAACGCCTGGAGATTATCCGAGCTCTCTTTTAATATTCAATCAAACGCGATTACCGCTTGTCGGGCAGGTTTGTGATGAAGACTGCCGCAACGACGAGGGCAGAACCAACGAGCATGATCTTAGTCAACACATCACCGATGATAAAGTGGCCGAAGATGCAGGCTAGAACCGGCTCCAGCGTGTTGAGCAGAGCCGCGTTACCCGGGCCGATCATCTGCACGCCGATGGCGTAGCAGAGGATGGCGATAAAGACGCAGACGACGGAAAGCAGTATCATCATGCCAAACTGACCGGGCGTGCTCGTGAATAGTGGTTCACCGCTGATGAGGCATCGGAAGAAATTGAAAATCGCCGCACCCAGCATGACATAACCGGCGATGGCGAAGGTACTTTCCGCCTTCAGGGTTTTGGTCGAGATGCCGAGGATGTAGACAACGTAGCAGACTGCAGATCCGAAGGCGAAGGCGATTCCGATAACATTGGCTTTCATGTCCGGGTCCCAGACGATGAGAACGAGACCGACAAAGGAAAGGATCACGGCCAGGATCTTCGTCAGTTTGACGGGCTCCAGTTTGAAAATCATTTCAATGGCGACGATCATCGCCGGGAAAGTGAAGGAGACGATCGTGGCAAGGGACCCCGAAATATAGTCGAATGAAATATATAGGCAAGTCGATAGACCGATGTATCCGATACAGGAGAACGCCATGTACAGCGCGGCTTTTTTGGAGAACCGGAATCTGATCCTGCGGATGAAGATGAACGCCCACATAATGATAGCTGCATAGAGAAACTTGTCGAAGAGAAGTGTCGGCGTCGACACGCCCATCCCAAAGGAGAGGAACGAAAAAGACGGCACCAGCCCATAGCAGACCGACGTGATCACTACGCACAGTGTACCCAATATTCTTTTGTTTCCGGTTTGTTCTGTAATTGTTTTGCCCATGTTAAATTTCTTTCTTTTTTCTATGTGATATTATATCATCTATATAGACGGAAAAGACGAAATTATACGGAGGTATATTGAGATGAGATTTCAAATCGTAGATGCATTTACGGACCAGGTGTTTGGAGGTAATCCGGCAGGTGTGGTTTTTATTCCTGATGGACGGGATTTCCCGGATGACGAGACCATGCGCAAGACTGCCGCTGAACTGAGGTATTCGGAAACTGCGTTTTTGAAGCGGCTGGACGACGATGCGAAAACCGGGAAGAAGGTTTTTCACACGAGATATTTCACGTCGGCAGCTGAGGTGGACCTCTGCGGACATGCGACTATAGGATCCTCCTATGCGCTTTTGCATGATGGAATCATTAACGCGGGAGATACAGTTACGTTCAAAACCCTGGCAGGGCCAATCGATATCATCGTAAATGAGGACAGTGTTCTAATGGACATGGGAGACCCGGTTTCCTACGGACCTCTGGAGAGTGGAGGCGCAGTTGACCTGTACCACATCCTTGAGCTGGAAGCCCATGGACAGGATCTTTGCACAGGAGACGGGCAGACCAGAATCGTTCCGGAGATGGTTTCAACGGGGCTGATCGATATCATGACGCCGGTCAAGAATATTGAAGAACTTGAGAAAATCAAGCCGGATTTTCCGGCACTGTCCGAGCTTTCGGAGAGATATGAAGTCGTAGGCGCTCACGCCTTCACACTGGATGCGGAAGACGGCTTGATTCACGCCCGCAACTTCGCACCGCTGTATGACATCGACGAAGAGGCGGCGACCGGTACGTCCAACGGTGCGCTGGCATATTGCCTGTACACCCACGGCGTCATTGAGACGGACAAGATCTACACCGTCGTGCAGGGAGAGAAGATGGGGCGCCCATCAAAGATCTCTTTCCAGATCACACTGGAAAACGGCAAGCCAAAAGTCCGGGTCGGCGGCAAGGCTGCTGTTCTGGCTGAGGGAGAAATCTGGATTTAGCTCGCTTACAGAGCGCAGGAGAGTATATGGCAACGAAAGAAAAAATGACGTTGGAAGAAAAACTGAAACTGTATTCCGAGATGGCGATCAAGGAAAGCGGCATGGATGAAGATGAAATCATCCGCCAGATGAAAAAGGCAAAAGCCCAGGGTATCATGTACAAGACATACGCCCGGTTTCAGTTCTGGAAATACCCGGAAAGTGAGTGGCCGGAACTGCCGCCGGATACGCCGAGAAGAAGACGGATTGCAAGAAAGATCGCTGAAGAGCATGACAGGGATCTCCTTGAAGTTGAACGAGAGATGTTTCTTGCTCGTAAGGATCTTTGGATGCAGGCGAAGACATTTGAATTGTTCGAGTGGGATCTGTTGGACGAAGAGACGAGAAAAACCTATCTGGTGCCGGTCTATACAGACCGGATGTGTATGGAACATCAGCTGGAGAATGCCGACGAAACCTTATTGGATGACAAAGCGGCTTTTAATCGCCTGTTTTCCGCATTTATAGATCGAAAGTGGTTCGAGATGGACGAAAGCACATCCTTCGAAGAGTTCCGGGACAAACTGCAGGACTTTGATACGGAGGAGTTCGTGGTAAAACTGCTGGATTCTTATCGGGGAATCGGGATCAGTAAGTACTCGAAGAGCGGTGATCTGAGAGCGATTTTCGAGGAAGTCCATACAGAAAAACGAATCGCGGAAGAGTGTATCGTGCAGCACGATGAGATGCAGCGATTGTGCCCGGAATCTGTAAACGGAATTCGACTGGTCTGTCTCTACTGGAATGACGAGTTTCATTTACTCTATGCGATCTGTCGAATGGGTGCAGGGAAAGGAAACATCGCGGACAACTTCTCCCAGGGAGGGCTGGCTGTTTCTGTCGACACAAAGTCCGGGAAATTCAACACCCATGCCGTCGATAAAGAGGGAAATGTTTATGAAGAACATCCGATGTCAGGCGTTCATTTCTTGGGATTTCAGGTTCCGTTCTGGAATGAGGTCGTTTCTTTGGCAGAAGATTGTTCCAAACACGCGCTGAAGACAGCCGGTCTGGGATATGTCGGCTGGGATATCGCGATCACAGAGAATGGACCGATCGTGATCGAAGGAAACAACAGACCGGGCATCAATATGATCCAGCTGTGCATGCTAAAGACCTACGGGAAAGGCGTAGGGTATCTGCTAAAAGACTATCTGGATCAGTAATGATCCAGCACATCAATTAAAGAAATATTTGCGTAAGCCAAAACGCCCAAAGGGATAAAGTGCCGAGGGAAAGAAGCGTCGTGGACGCGATTCCTTCGGACGCCAGTTGGGTGTTTTTGTTAAAGCGCTGAGCCAGAATGGCGGTCAGCGCTGCAGATGGCATGGCCATGAGAAATACGTGGGTGACCATGAGCATGTTGCTGACAGGAAGCAGCAGATCGATGCCCAGCGTGATGAACGGCACGACGACCAGCGAAAGGACGCACAGCAGCAGATTCGGCAGAGTGAGCAGGTTTCTGAACTTGCTCTTGCTGAGATTCATGCCCACGACGAACATGGCAACAGGTGATAAGGTTGCCATCATCAGCTCCAGCGTATCGTTGATGAAGACAGGGAAGTGGAACCCTGTAACGAATATGATCAATCCAATGATCGATGCGACGAACGGAATGGTGAGGATCCTGACAAACAGGCTCATCGTAAAGATCTTCTCGCCTCGTTTGTGAACGAGGATGAATGCGCCGAGAGAGTACACCAGAACGGTAAACACGATGTTCATGATGATGGTCAGAAACAGCGCGTATCTTCCGAACAAAACGGTGACCAGTGGATACCCCATGAATCCGGCGTTCGAAAATGCCATCTGGAACACATAGATGCCCTTGTCTTCTTCCTTGATGGATTTGACAGGGCGTATCAAAAGCATGGCCAAAACAGCGAGCACGAGCGTCACGATCGCAAAGGCTATCAGCGACCAGGCCATGTCGTCCGCGTGACCGGAATTCGTCTCGTCGTGCTGCATGCTGCAGAGGATCATGCAAGGCACGGCTATGTTGAGAACAAAGCCGTTCAAGGTCTTCGCAGCATCATAGGGCAGGAGCTTTACCTTTGTTGCAAAAAGCCCCATGGCGACGAGTAAAAATATGCTTAAGATTTTCAACAGTATTTCGAGTAGCATGGAATCATTATAGCAGATTATGGTATAATAAACAGAATAAAAAGAGAATTAATTATCTGTTTATAGAGGAGGATATCGACTATGTCCACGAACAGAACATACGACGACAGAATGTTCGTAGAAACATTCGAACACGAGTATACGTGGCTGAACGGTTTTATGAGAAATGTCAGGCGATATGCAAATAAGCCTGCGCTGATCGACCCGGGCAGGGATAAGACATGGACATATAAGGAACTGAACGAAGAGTGCAACATGCTCGCCCATGCACTGAAGGAGGATTCCGTCGGTAAAAACGACGTTGTCATGAGCATTCTGAACAACTGCCCTGAATTCTGTTTCACCTATATCGCTCCGCGAAAAGTGGGCGGTATCGTAAATCTGGCGAACTTCAAACTGTCACCGGGAGAAATTGCAAGACTCATTGAGCATAATGAGCCGAAAGTCGTGCTCTATGTGGCAGAAATCAGGGACATCATCGTTGACGCGGAGAAACTGACTGCCCATAAAGTGTTGAGATATGTCATGTGTGACAACATTGACGATCTGGAACTTCCGGAAGGGCACGTGCATTATGAGGATTACGTGGCAGGCAGGAGCAAGGAAGAACCGCCAAGGGATTTCCCACAGCACATCTACGATGAGGTCGTCCGCATGTGCACCAGCGGAACATCCGCACTGCCAAAGAACGTACCGCTTAACGACATCAACGAAGTGCTCTCCGCACACGACGCGATCATGCATTATCCGCTCAACTGCAAAGATGTCTGCATGAACATGACGCCGCTTTTCCACAGAGGCGGAAGCCACTCGGGCGGAACATGCCCGACATTCTTCGTGGGAGCATGTCTGGTATTGCTCCGCGCATTCTCACCGAGAGTTACACTCATGTATGTTGAGAAATATAAGATCACATTCCTGACAGGATCCCCGTCATCTCTTGAGATGATGGCGAGAATACAGGAGAGAGAGCCGTTCGACATTTCCAGTCTCAAAGGCCTGGTCACTATGGGCGCTCCGCTTGAAAAGGCGGCCTGCGAGAGATTCCTCGAAGTTCTGACGCCAAACATCCTGAACGGATACGGCACGACAGAGACATTCTGGAATTCCTTCCTGAGACCGTACGATCTGCCGGAATACGCAGGATCCGTCGGCGGCAGCTGCATCGATGATGAAGTGCGTGTCGTCAATATATACGAAGACCGCAAGGCAGAGCCGGATGATCTGGTTCCAAAGGACAACAAGACCGTCGGAGAAGTCATCCTGTACTGCCCGGGCAAAACTACATACAGCTATTACAAAAACCCTGAAGAACAGGAAATGAAGTTCTATAAGGGATGGATGTATACCAATGATCTGGGCTTCTGGGATGAGAACCTGTACGTTACGATCAACGGCCGTAAGGATGACATGATCATCAGTGCCGGTGAGAACGTATATCCAACCCAGGTCGAAGAAGCGATCAACGAGTTCGAAAAGGTTGCGGACTGCATGGTAACCGCAGTACCGGATGCGGCCAGAGGACAGGCCATCGCCGCATATGTCGTTCCTAAGGATCCATCGCTGACTGTAAGAGAGGTCTTTGACTTCTGCCTTGAGACACCGATGCTTTCGGCGTACAAGAGGCCGAGATGGTACAAGATCGTTGACAGTCTGCCGATGACTGCAACAGGCAAGAAAATGCACTATGCCCTCAAGCAGCAGGCGGAAAAGGATCTGGAAGCCGGCGAACTCAAGAGAAAATAGGCGCAAAGGCCGGAAAGAGGAACAGGTTATGTGGAGTTTCAAAAGACAAGTCAACTACTATGAAACGGATAGAATGGGCGTCGTCCATCACTCCAATTATTTGCGATATCTGGAAGAAGCCAGATATGTCTGGATGGAGGAAGAAGGATTCCCGTATCCGGAGTTCGAACGACAGGGCGTCATCATCCCATGTACGGAAGCAAAGGAACATTTCCTCGGTTTTCTGCGGTACGGAGACGAGTTTTCGGTGCACATGGAACTGTACAGGTTCACCGGCCTGAGAATGTACTTCAGATATGAGGTCTATAACGAGTCCACCGGTGAACTGTGCCTGACGGCGGAGACCGTCCACTACACGACGACGAAGGACGACTACAAGCCGACAAGCATCAAGCGCAGCCATCCGGAACTGTTCGAAAATGTTTCTGCGCTGGTCTCAGACACCAGAAAGAAAAAATGATCATGAAGTTGGCGCAGTGAAAACAAATCAAAAAAGGGACCCAGCGAACGATATGTTCGGGCGGTCCCTTTTATCAAATCCCAATGAGGTGCAAAGCCAAGCGAAAGAGGTGCGAAGTGAGAGAAACAATCATCAAACTGCTGGATGAACACAATATCAAATACGAACTGTTTGAGCACAGACCCATCAAGACCGTAGCGGAATCGCAGGAACTGGAACTGCCCCATATGGAGTGGAGCACGAAGAATTTCTTCCTCCGCGACAAAAAAAAGAAAAATTATTTCATCATCACCACTCATGAGAACAAGAAGGTCGACCTGAAGGATATCAGGACGGTCCTCGGCACGACGGCGCTGTCCTTTGCCTCCGATGAGGACCTGACCAATATGCTGGGGCTGATAAGCGGCGCGGTTTCGCCTTTTGGCGCGCTCAATGACGAGAGCAGGAAGGTCAAAGTCTATATCGACAGGCTCTTTGAAGGCAACCTTATGGACGCCCATCCCAATGACAATTCCGCGACCATGTTTCTGCAGGCAGACGATGTCATAAAACTCCTGCAGGAAACGGGCAGAACGGCGGAATATATTGAACTTCCGGAAGTGACTGAATAGCAAAACCATGCTATAATAATAAATTAACATGATTGATGGAAAGAGAAGAGCCGGGAGGTGCTCAGATGGAAGACAACCTCATACTCGTAAACATGAATGACGAGGAGATCGGGACCTGCGGAAAGATGGAAACCCATGAAAAGGGACTTCTGCACAGGGCGTTTTCCATATTCGTTTTTTCCCGCAATCCGGAGTCGGGCAAGATCGACAGGCTTCTCATCCAAAAGCGGGCCGCAGGCAAATATCACAGCGGCGGCAAATGGGCCAACAGTTGCTGTTCGCACCCGGGAAGCGGGGAGAATCTGCACGATGCGGCGGCCAGAAGACTTCCCGAAGAAACCGGCATCACCATCGAACGATGTCCGGTGATCGAAGAGGGGAGTTTCATCTACAGAGCCGAATTCGATAACGGCCTTGTGGAGTATGAATACGATCACGTGCTCACAGGCGTGGTCAAGAGGGAAGCGGCCGATGTCGATGTAGATTTCACCAGGAATCCGGACGAGGCCGAAGAAATGCTGTTCATTGATGTCGATCAGCTGGTCGAAGATGTTATCAATTCACCCGAGAAGTACGCGCCATGGTTCATCACGGCGCTGCCGATCGCAATGAAACGGCTTTAGAGAAGAAAAGATTTTAGAGAACTACAAGAAAAGGAGAAAGAAATGGCGAATTATTTTGACGAACCTTCGAGAACTTTCAGTGAATATCTGTTGATTCCGGGCTACTCTTCGGAAGAATGCAGAGTAGAGAACGTGTCACTTCGCACACCGGTGACCAAGTTCAAAAAAGGCGAGGAATCGGATATTTACATGAACATTCCGATGACCTCTGCGATCATGCAGTCGGTATCGGGAAGCGAGCTTGCCATCGCATTGGCGAGAGAAGGCGGGATATCCTTTATCTTCGGATCCCAGCCGATCGAAAGTCAGGCCGAGATGGTCAGAAAGGTCAAGAACCACAAGGCGGGGTTCGTTGCCAGCAATACAAATATCAAACCGGATCAGACTCTGAAGGATCTGCTGGAGCTCAAGGAGCGTACCGGACATTCCACGACGGCGGTCACGGAAGACGGAACGGCAGACGGCAAGATGGTCGGTCTCGTTACGAGCAGAGACTACAGAGTCAGCCGCATGTCCCTGGACACGAAGGTGTCGGAATTCATGACGCCGTTTGAGAAACTGGTCTATGCGGAAGAGGGCATTACCCTGAGCGAAGCAAACGACATGCTTTGGGATTACAAACTCAACGCGCTCCCGATTGTTGACAAGAATCAGAGACTGCTCTACTTCGTTTTCCGTAAGGACTACATCGCCCATAAGGAATATCCGGATGAACTCCTCGACGACAACAAGAGATATGTCGTAGGCGCAGGCGTGAATACCCGCGACTACGAAGAGAGAATCCCGGCCCTCGTGGAAGCCGGCGCAGACGTGCTTTGCATCGACTCCAGCGAAGGCTATTCCGAGTGGCAGGCGACGACGCTGGCTTACGTCCGTGAGAAATACGGCGACAGCGTCAAGATCGGCGCAGGCAACGTTGTCGACAGAGACGGATTCCGATTCCTGGCGGAAGCGGGTGCGGACTTTGTGAAGATCGGCATCGGCGGCGGAAGCATTTGCATCACCAGAGAGCAAAAGGGCATCGGCAGAGGACAGGCATCCGCAGTCATTGAAGTTGCAAAGGCCAGAAACGAGTACTTCGAGGAGACGGGCGTCTACGTTCCGATCTGCTCGGACGGCGGCATCGTGTATGACTATCACATGACGCTTGCGCTGGCCATGGGCGCAGACTTTCTCATGCTGGGAAGATATTTCTCCAGATTTGACGAATCACCAACCAACAAGGTGCAGATAAACGGAAACTATTTCAAGGAATACTGGGGCGAAGGTTCGGCCCGTGCGCGCAACTGGCAGAGGTACGACCTGGGCGGCGACGCCAAGATGAAATTCGAGGAAGGCGTTGACTCCTACGTGCCGTATGCAGGCGGCCTGAGCGACAATGTACGCCAGTCCCTGCTCAAGGTCAAGTCGACCATGTGCAACTGCGGCACTCTGTCGATCAAGGAGCTGCAGGACAATGCCAAGATGACGCTGGTATCCGCAACCAGTATCGTGGAAGGCGGAGCCCACGACGTTATCCTCAAGGAAACGGCAACCGGAATGAATAAATAAAACAGGATGATCGAATTACGAAACGTCTCAAAATACTATCATAACAAGGGCAATATCGCTTCGGGTATCAGCAAGGTCGATCTCGAACTCAGACCCGGCGAATTTGTTGTTATCACAGGGGAGTCTGGCAGCGGCAAGACTACCCTTCTTAACGTGATTTCAGGCCTTGATACCTATGAAGAAGGAGAGATGTTCATCGACGGCAAAGAGACGAGTCACTTCGCCGCGGCGGATTTCGAAGAATACAGAAAGAAGTACATCAGCAACATCTTCCAGGAGTTCAATCTGGTCAGCAGCTACACGGTCAATCAGAACGTGGACCTCGTACTCAAGGCGAACGGATGGAAGCCTGAAGCGGCAAAGGCCAGGGTCAGGGAAATCGTGGACCGTGTCGGCCTTTCTGACTTTGCGAATACGAAGGTTTCGAAGCTGTCCGGAGGACAGATGCAGCGTGTCGCCATCGCCAGAGCTCTGGCGCAGGACACGGAGATCATCGTAGCCGACGAACCGACAGGCAATCTGGACAGCCAGTCGGCTGCAGATATTGCGGGGCTGCTCAGCGAGATCTCCGGCGACAAGCTGGTCATCGTCGTCACCCATAACTTCGAGCAGTTCAGACCTTACGCGACCAGATGCATCCGCATGCACGACGGCAAAGTCGTAGAAAATCTGGAGATCAGACCATCGGCCAAAAAAGAGCTGCCGGAAAAGACCGGCGGCGGAACCCTTTCGCGCGGAGATGTTCTGCGGCTCGGCGCGAGAAACACGTTCAACATCGGATACAAGTTCATCCTGCTCCTCATCGTTTTCACTTTTCTGGTTTTTGCTGTGACTTCGCAGTACACATCCTTCATGAACCAGAAGGCTGAGAACTCCAGGCTCGGATACAACAACTATTTCTATAACTACAGCGAAGACCGCATCGTTCTCAAGAAAAAAGACAGTACATCCTTTAACGACAATGACAAGCTGGCGCTGAGCAGCATCGGCAACATTGACACCATCTCCATGAACGACATTCTTCTCGACAGCAGTCTCTATATAGAAGACGGCAGTTTTTCCTATGAGGTTTTCCCTCGTTCCATCGATGAGTTCAAGGGCAAACTCTACGCGGGCAGAATGCCGGAGAAGGGCAACGAAGTCCTGCTCTTCGGCCAGGAGGACAAATACAATTTCTCCCCGGCCAAGGTCAAAGCCCTGCTGGATAAGACCTTCACGATCTACATCGGAGAGGATGCCGCATCGGCCCTGAAGATCAAGATCGTCGGCGTTGCTTTTGACAGAAACACGGATGTCTACAAGGCAGCCGGCAGCGTCTACATGACCAACGAATTCTGCCGGGAGATGGTGGCAGGAACCTACTATTACTACAGCAGCATCACGACGACCATCAACGGCAAGGTGCAGGAGTACATCAACGGCAATCCGTACTACAAAGTCCTGCCGAGCAGCCGCGTGGGCAAAGGCAAGATTTTGCTCCCGAAGGAAGCGGACAACTTCTACAAGGATGAGGAAGCAAAGGGTCACACCGTCAAGGTCAGGGCTGAGAATATGTACTATGACAAGACGGTTTCCCTGAAGGTTTACGACACCTACACGGAGAAGAGTTTCTCCTACAAATCCAATTACAGAAGTTTCGATAAATACGGCGGCGCGGTATTCATCAGCGAAAGGGATTACGCAAGGCTGTTCGATAAGGGGAACTACCAGTGCAGCGTGTTCGTGAAGGACCTCTCGGAGATCGATTCGACGCTGGAAGCACTGGAGAACATGGGTTACATCACGCTGCCGCTCAGGGACGCCAAGGTCACGAGCAATAACGATCTGGCCTCCATCATTCAAGTACCGATCATTTTCCTCATCATGCTGGGACTGTTCTTCGTGGCGTACTTCGTCATACGCCTGATCCTCAGAACGAGGAAGGGATATTTCAGCATACTCAGAATGATCGGCATCTCCAAACGAAGCATCGCAAGAATGATCGATCTGGAGCTGTTTATCGTGCTCAACATCGCATTTGCCATATTCCTGCTGGCGGTTCTTCTCGTCAGCAACCACATAATAGACATCGAGTACGTATCGACGCTGATCAAGTACATGCATGGCTATGATTACGTTATTCTCTACGCGATTCTTGTCGTAATGTCGTGGCTCATCTCTGAAATCTTCGCGAGGGGTCTCTTCAAGAGGACGGCAATACGCACTTACAGGGAGGAGTAATCATGGTTAGATTAGAGCATGTCAAAAAATACTTCTTCCACAGAAAGAAGAACGAAATAGCGGCCATCGACGATACGTCTCTCGAACTGACGGGCAAGGGCCTGGTTGCCCTGCTGGGACCGAGCGGAAGCGGCAAGACGACCCTTCTGAACGCCATCGGCGGTCTGGATCGCGTGGACAGCGGAAGCATCCATGTCAACGGTGAAAATATCACCGGAAGATTCTCGGGCAAGGTCGACATGATCAGAACCCTGAACATCGGCTACGTCTTCCAGGACTACAATCTGGTCGAGAATATGACCGTCTATGAGAATGTCGCACTGGCTCTCAGGATGGTCGGTGTCACCAGTCAGAAAGAGATCGATGAGAAGGTGAATTACGTTCTCGAGAAGGTGGACATGTACCGCTACAGGAACAGGAACGCGGATACACTTTCCGGCGGTGAGCGTCAGCGTGTCGGTATCGCCAGAGCGATCATCAAGGATCCGGCCATCATCATTGCCGATGAGCCGACGGGAAACCTGGACAGCAAGAACACCCTCGAGGTCATGAATATCATCAGGGCTATCGCCGAGGAAAAACTGGTCATTCTCGTCACCCATGAGGAGAGACTGGCGGAGTTCTACGCGTCCAGAATCATACGCATCCAGGACGGCAAGGTCGTGTCCGACCGGGAGAACAGGAACTCAGGCAATCTCGATTACAAGGTCGAGAACAAGATCTATCTCAAGGACATCGAAGAGCACAAGCGCCTGACATCCCCTGTGTACAAGGTCGATTTCTACAATGACAGCAACGACCAGCTGGATATCGACATCGTACTGAAAAACGGGAACATCTACATCAGAACCAATAATCCGGAAGACAGGATCGAGATCATAGATGAAAACTCCGGCATCGAGCTGGTGGATGAGCACTACAAGGAGATGACCAAAGAAGAGGTCCTCGACTACGATTTCGATCTGGATGTGCTCAAAAGCTCATCGGAGAAGAGATATCGCTCCATCATCGACCCGTCGAGTCTTTTGAAGCGGGGATTCAAGACGGTTTCCGATTACAGCACCCTTAAGAAGGTCCTGCTCATAGGTTTTGCCATCGCGGCCATGTTCATC
The DNA here is from genome assembly GCA_017438285.1 of Bacillota bacterium. GTDB lineage: Bacteria > Bacillota > Clostridia > Peptostreptococcales > Anaerovoracaceae > Lentihominibacter. Next base: position 41,123 of record JAFRVY010000125.1, on the reverse strand, counting down.
ACCTATGCGGTCAGCATGTTCTTCGGAGTTCTGAATATCTCCGATGAGGAATTTGCCGGTACGGATAAATCCTACCTGATGATCTCAGGCAAGAACATCGATGTGGCGACCTACAGGGAATACGAAAAGAGCAACAATTACAATTACGTGATGCCGGGAGATTCGAGGATATCTCTCGAGATCCCGTTTGACAATTACATACAGACCATGTCCTTCAAGGCGGTCATCGAGGGATCCCTCTCAGATGTCGGAAGGCTCGAAAAGAGCGAGCTGCTCTACGGCAATCTGCCGAAGACGGGAGACGAGATCGTCATCGACAAGATGCTGCTCAAATCCGTCATCGAGGACCAGAGCACCGCGGAAGTCGGCGCTTCCCGGGTCAGGGATTTCCTGAACAGAGAAGTCGTGCTTCCGAACGTCGGCGAACTCAAGGTCGTTGGCATCAGCAACAAGCAAAGCCCTTGCATCTACGCTTTGAGGAGCGAGTTCATCAATATCATCGCCAACTCGAAGGAAGCGGGCATGGGCGCGACATTCTATCAGACCCAGATCAATGAGACCAGCGATATCCGATCCGACTTCATTGACTATGAACTCAAGAAGGACGAGGTCCAGCTGGAGCGCGGCAAATGGCCATCCAAGAATTACGAGGTAATGGTCAACTTCAAGAACAAGAGCGACAGCGCTTATAAGATAGGCAAAAAGCTGAAGACACCGCTCATCAACGACAAGGCGCTCAAGATCGTCGGCTACTATTCGGATCCGTACGACAGCGACTTCATGCTGGTCAACAACGAGATGATCAAGTACGATCTTATCGGCAGCAACAATGTGATGACCATATGTCCTATCAACAAACAGGACGCGTTGGCCAATCTCCGTGAGCAGGGCGTCAACGTCAAGGATGCCTTCCAGGAGAGCAAGGACAGATATGTGAAGGATAAGTGGTCTTCTATGAAGTCCATGCTCGTCATGGCTGGAATCATACTGGCAATATCCTTCATCGAGATATTCCTGATGATCAGGGCATCATTCCTCTCGAGGATCAGAGAGGTGGGCGTATACAGAGCCATCGGCGTCAAAAAGGCTGATATCTACAAACTGTTCTCAGGCGAGATCTTTGCGATCACGACCCTGGCGGGACTTCCGGCATTCCTGTTCATGGCCCTCGTGCTCATGAAACTGTCGAAGGTCACATACTTCTCAGATATCTTCCTGATGAATCCGCCTGTCGTCTTCGTCTGTCTCATATTGATATACGGTCTCAACCTGCTGTTCGGACTGCTTCCGGTGTGGAAAGTAATACGAAAAACACCTGCAGAAATACTATCCAGAACAGACATAGGATGATATTATATTGTTAAGATTTCAAATAGCATTTTAAGGAGGTAACAATGGATAAGGAATTCAAGGTTTACGCATGTGACGTTTGCGGATGGGAATACAATGAAGCAGAAGGATGCCCGGATGAGGGTATCGAAGCCGGCACTGTCTGGGAAGATGTTCCTGCAGGATTCAAGTGCCCGATCTGCGGAGTTGATAAGGACAAGTTCGTAGAACAGTAAAAGGCAGAAGAAAGGATCTGATCCTATGAAACAATCATTACTCAGATTCATAACGACGGTATTTGCAGTAGCTTTCATGGCCGTGCTGATGCCGTCATTTGCATTTGCGGATAGTGGCGGATACACGACAGAGGCCTTTGACGTCAACGTAGTGACTGACGAGGACCACGTTTTTCACGTGGAAGAGGAGATCACAGTCAACTTCTACGAGTACCGCCACGGAATCTACAGATATATTCCGGAAAACGGCAATCTATATGAACTGAAACACATCAGAGTCGACGGGTATGACTATGAGACCTACAGCGAAAACAACAGCATGGTTGTCAAGATCGGATCGGGTGATTACGAGGTCTATGGAAAGCAGAAGTATCGAATCACCTACGACATCGTCGGATTCAAGGACACGGATCCCAATGCTGATCATCTTGCCATTGACCTGCTGCCGACGGGGTGGGGAACGTCTATCGACTCATCGAAGCTGACGATCACGTTCCCGAAGAGAATCGATGACATCGATGTCTTTTGCGGATCCTTCGAGGAGACCAGCGATAGCGGACATTTCCTCACGTCTCAGGACGGCAAAAGCCTGACGGCGGTGTCGAGAGGATCGGTACCGAAAGGATTCGGCTATACCATCACCGCTGACCTGCCGGAAGGATACTGGGTCAACCCGAAGGATAAGGCAGCAGCACTTCCTGGATTCTATGGTGTGCTGGGAGTTCTGGCAGCTCTGATGCTTGGGCTCTGGGCCCTGGTCGGACGAGACAAAGCAGTCATCAAGCCGGTGGAATTCTACCCGCCGGATGGAATGGATCCCCTGCAGGTGGACTACATCGCCAACGACAAGATCGATTCAAAGGACGTTGCCGCCCAGTTCATGCATTACGCCAACAAGGGATATCTGCGCGTCATACAGGAGGACAAGAAAAAGTTCAGCCTCGAGAAGATCAAAGGCATCGGCAGCGAAGAACCGCTCCATTCCAGATCGATCTTCAGGGAACTGTTTTCGGAGGGTCCAAATGTTGATATGAAGCATATGCCTTCAGGACTTGGCGAGTGCATCGCCAAGATCCAAGGCGACGTCAAGGCATCCTTCGGCGAGAATGCGAGGGCGTTTACAAAGTCGTCTGTCATCGGCAGGTTTGTAGGCTACTGCTTATGCGCCATCATTCCGTTGATTGCGGGATTCGCATTCACCTACTGCAGCTATGAAGATTGGGGATTCTATATCCTCACGATTCTTTTGGCGCTGCTCATCGGGTGGCTTTCACGGTCTCTCGTCAGGAAAGCGGATTCCTTCGCCGGCAAGAAAAAGCCGGTCAGATTTGTGATCAACGCGATCTTCCTGCTGGCGTTCATCGCTGCGGAAACGGCGATGATTCTGACGAAGCAGCCTTTGCTTGCAGTCATATTCCTGGCCGCAATGATGGTCACTCTCATTTCGACCATCTTTGTCAGACAGAGAGCAAACAACGATATTTACGGCAGAGTGATGGGTTTCAAGAACTTCATCAAAACTGCGGAGTACGACAGGCTCAAAGCCCTGTCGGATGAAGATCCGTCATACTTCTTCAACATCCTGCCGTATGCATATATTCTGGGTATGTCCACGAAGTGGGCAGATAAGTTCGCAGACTTCAAGCTGCCGCAGCCTTCATGGTATGTCGGCAGGGGTGGAGGATACGATCCGTTCTTCCACGGATATATGTTCAGTTCATTTGGTCACGGGATCAGCTCCAGTGTTGGAGATTACTACAAGTCCATCAGCGCTGATATCGCAGGCGATATCGGCGGCGGCGGAGGCGGCGGATTCTCCGGCGGCGGCTTCGGCGGCGGTGGCGGCGGATCCTGGTAAAATCAGAAGCTGTGAGGTGTAACAATGTCAAGAGATCCCAAGAAATTTATAGAAAAAAATGTACGGGAAACGGTTATCGCCTTCCAGAAAAGACCCGAGATTACAACCAGATACGGCGAGCCCGTCATCGAATACGTGAGTGTCTTTCACCCGCTGTTTGACCATCTTTACATGGAACAACTGTGTGAACATCCGAAGAAAGTCTACAACCCGGGACACTCGATCATCGTGCATTATGTTCCTGTGATTGGCAGCGTAGAAGAAGATCTGCGGATCAACGGACGCGATTCAAAAGCATGGGAAAGAGCCCATTACGATTCGATCATGCTTGCCATGTACATCAACATGGCGATTCGCGATTCCCTGGTCAAACTGGGAAGGATTTCATCCATTACCGGAGTGGCCAGCAACTGGAACAGAAATATGCACATGCCTGCATGGTCCAGCAAGATCGTTGCGTATCTTGCCGGCATCGGTGAGATCGGACCGGCAGGTTCACTGCACACGGATACCGGATTCATCGGCAGTCTGGGGACGACCATCACCGACGGATTCTATGCGGATGAAACACCGGAGATGACCCAGGAGGAAATCGAAGTCGAGGTCAACAAGATTAAAGCGGCGTTCTGCTACAGCGACCTGGCGAAGATATCCTGTAGCGAAGAAATGACTAATGTATGTCCGGCAGGCGCGATTGTTCTTGATGGAATCGACAAGAAAAAATGTCTCGCCTATTGCGAGACACAGAACGCAAAGATACCGGATCCCGGCCTGTGCGGCCTTTGCTTTAGATTCCGATCGCAGGACAGATAAGATAGAAACCGATGAGCCCGCAGCCGATTCCGATGGCTGCGCCGGCAACCACATCCCGCACGTAGTGAACGCCGCCAAGGACGCGCACTGTGGCGAGCACCGCACCGGCGACACCGGTGATGATGCCCCAGACCGGCCAGAAATAAAAGACGGTCACTGCGATGACGAAGATGGAGAAGGTGTGCCTGCTCGGAAAGGATTTTCCTTTACCTTTACGTTTGATGATCGGATCTTTGCCGCTGACCTCATAAGGACGCGGCGCATTGACCAGGTAACGGAAGATGCTCAGCAAAATGAATGAAATACCGGGAACAAGAAGAGCCTCAATCAGTGCAGGCTCTTTTTTTATGGCAAGATAAATCAGGAGAACGGGATAGATGATATATACCGTTCTCGTGAGGATAAGATCTGTCAGTATGATCGTTTTTTCATATGTCGAGTCTGTTGCGTTTTTCATTATTCAACCATGCGGCGAGATTATCCGCCAGCGTGTCAATGACGGCCTGTCGCATTTCGACAGGCGCCCAGGCCATATGCGGGGTGAGGATGCAGTTGTCCAGTCCGATCAGCGGGCAGTCCGCCTCCGGCGGTTCCGTCGTCAGAACATCGATTCCCGCAGCGGAAAGACGGCCGTCCTGCAAAGCCTTTGCGACGGCGTCCTCGTCGATGAGCCCACCTCTCGCGGTGTTGATCAGTACTGCGCCCGGCTTCATGCGGTTCAGAAAGTCCTCGTTCACCATCTTTTCATTTTCAGGCGTCAGCGGGCAGTGAAGGGTCACGAAGTCCGACTTGATGGCGGCTTCCGGGTCCCGGCTGTAGACGTTGATCTTCATGCCGAGGGCAGAGGCGATCTCGCCAACGCGCTTTCCGATGGCGCCGTAGCCGATGATTCCGAGACTTCTTCCCGCAAGGAGGACGATAGGCTTTTGCCAGTAGCAGAAGTATTCGCTGGATGCCCACTCGCCGGCCTGTACCGATGCGTTGTTGAGACCGACGTTGTTTGCGATCTCGAGCATCAGGGCGATTGTGTGCTGCGAAACGGCATCCGATGCGTAGGCGGGAACATTGGCGACAGCGATGCCGAATTCTCTCGCCGCCTCGATGTCGATATTGTTGTATCCCGTTGCCGTTTCACCGATGTATTTCAGTGACGGAGCGTTTGCCATGATGTCCCGGGTGATACCGCATTTACTGGTCATGAGGATGTCATAACCGGCGATCCGCTCCTGTATCTGGTCAGGATCGGTCTTTTCGTACACGGTCAGTTCGTCCGCATACTGTGCGACTCTGTCCCAGCTCAGGTCTCCGGGGTTGATGGTGTGTCCGTCAAGAATCACGATCTTCATTTCGCATTTCCTCCATGAAAGCCGCCCCTCCGGGGCGCGTCAGTATGGCTATTTTACAGTATAAAAGTTGGAAAGTCCAGTTAGGTATGGTACAATAACTTAGTTATGAAGAAAATTATCGCGGCGACGCGCAACGCACATAAAATCAAAGAAATAGAAGCGATCACCAAAGATTTTGGGATGGAAATCATCTCCAGAGATGATGCCGGAATTCCGAAGATCGAGATCGAGGAAGACGGCAAAACCTTTGAGGAGAATTCCTACAAAAAAGCCTTTGGGATCATGAAACTTGCAGATGAGATCACCATCGCAGATGATTCGGGACTGGTCGTTGACTGTCTCGGCGGCGCACCGGGAATCTACTCTGCAAGATTCGCGGCCTTTCCGGGCATCTGGCCGGGCGAGGACGCGGGAAATGAAGACAGCTCTGATCAGGACAACAACAGCAAGCTGATCAGGCTGATTTCGGATACGCCGTATGAGGAACGTACCGCGCGATTCGTTTCTGTCATCACCATGGTCTATCCGGACGGGGAGACCATCGTTGCCAGGGGAGAAGTCGAAGGACATCTGGTACTGGAAGAGAGAGGTTATTGCGGCTTCGGCTACGATCCGCTTTTCGTGCCGGTAGGGTATGATAAGACCTTTGGCGAGCTCAGCTCGGATATCAAAAACAGCATCAGTCACAGGGCCAACGCTCTGAAGGCGCTTCGCGTAAAACTCGCCGAAAAGGAGAATCAGGTTGAGTAGTATTTTTGACCGTTTCAAAAGAATGTTCATCATGGGACTGAGACAACTGCAGGACCCTTATTATCAGGGGTTTGCCGCGCAGATATCTTTTTATTTGCTTATGTCAATCGTTCCGATTTTCCTGCTGATCATTCAGCTGCTGGGGCTTTTCGATATCAGCACACAGACGGCGCTCAGCATGATCGAGGACTATACCGGCAGAAGAGTGTCGGGTATGGTGAATTCGCTGCTTTCCTTCAATTCCATCGGTTATGGAAACATCATCTTCATCCTGATCGCTTTCTGGGCGGGATCACGGGCATCCTTCTCCATTGCCAGGATCACGAATTATATCTATTCCGAAGGCGACAATACGGGCAAGAACTACTTCCTGGAACGAGCCAGAGCCATCATGACCATGTTTCTTACACTGATCAGTCTGGTTATCGCAATCATCATTCTCTGTTACGGCAAGATCATACTCATCGGTATACTGGGATTACTGAACATAGATGCAGATGCATACATAGACAGTGTCTGGATGCTCCTCAGATGGCCGCTTGGATTCGTACTTTACTTCATGGTCATCGGTATCAACTACTACATTCTGCCGACTTACAAGAGAAGTTGGAGAAGGGTCATCCCGGGTACGGCCTTTGCGGCCTTTGGGATGGTCATCGTCAGCTGGGTATATTCCTTCTATACGAGCTCACTCGTGCACTACGATATCATGTACGGAGCGCTTTCATCGGTCATCGCTATCATGATCTGGTTCCTGCTCCTGTCATGGGTCATCATTCTGGGCGTGCTCTGCAACAAACTCTTTGAGGACACCAGCGTGCCGTTCAGCAAGAGAACGCCGGCGGAGTATCCGATCGGCGGCATGTGGAAACCGAGCAGATTCGACATCGACCCGAACCACGTACACGTAGAGACCATTGTCAACGTCATCACAGGCAAGGATGACGTGAGCAGAACGGCTGCGCCTGAGGTTCACGACGGACAGAACAGCGAAGAACAGAACAGCAAGACCGCACCGCAGGGTGAGGAGACGGACAAACAGGACAAGGAAACGGACGGACAGAACGAAGAAACGAATGAGTAAAGAAATAAGGCTTGACCAACTTGAAATAGGAAAGACGGCAACGGTCGTCTCCGTAGGTGGGGAGGGAGCTTTGAGACAGCACTTCCTCGATATGGGACTGATCCCGGATGTTGATGTAACCTTAGTAAAATATGCTCCGATGGGAGATCCAATCGAGCTTAAGATACATGGATATGAACTGACCCTGCGTCTGGAAGACGCGAAGCATATCCGCATTCGCGATGTCAGAGAGGAAGACCTGAGTGACGGCGGCAAGCTCTCGGATCTGGTAGAGATCGAGCACCCGGGACTCGGTGAAGGCGGACGGTACCACGTGAAGGCGGATGAAGATCCGCTGCCTGACGGCGAGACTTTGACCTTCGCCCTTGCCGGTAATCAGAACTGCGGCAAGACGACGCTTTTCAATCAGCTGACGGGCTCCAACCAGCATGTAGGGAATTTCCCGGGCGTCACGGTGGACCGAAAGGACGGCGTGATCAAAGGGCACAGCAATACGCTGGTCACGGACCTGCCGGGCATCTATTCCATGTCCCCATATTCCAGCGAGGAGCTGGTGTCGAGACAATTCATATTAGACAACGAGCCGCGCGGCATTATCAATATCGTCGACGCGACAAACATAGAGAGAAACCTTTACCTGACAATGCAGCTCATGGAACTGGACAGACCGATGGTTCTCGCTCTCAACATGATGGACGAGGTCCACAAAAACGGCGGGTCCATCCTGGTCAACGAAATGGAGCAGCTGCTGGGCATTCCTGTCGTACCGATTTCCGCATCGAAGAACGAAGGTATCGACGAACTGGTGGACCATGCGATCCATGTAGCCAAGTATCAGGAAAGGCCGGGCCGTCAGGACTTCTGCGGAGCGGAGGATCACGGCGGCGCCGTACACCGATGCCTTCACGGCATCATGCATCTCATAGAGGACCACGCGATCAGCGCGGGCATCCCGATCAGGTTCGCTGCGGCCAAGCTGGTGGAGAGCGACGAGCGCATCATGCAAAAGCTTGACCTGACGCAAAACGAAAAGGAAGCCATCGAGCACCTGATCTGCCAGATGGAAGAGGAGCGCGGTCTGGACAGAGCGGCCGCCATGGCCGAGATGCGTTTCAGTTTCATAGAGAAAGTCTGCAGGCAGACGGTCGTGAAACCGAAAGAAAGTATCGAGCATGCGCGGAGCCGCAGGATCGACCGGATCCTTACGGGAAAATATACCGCCATCCCTGCTTTCATCGTCATCATGGCGATCGTGTTCTGGCTGACATTCAACGTGGTCGGCAAAGTCTTCGTGGACCTGCTCGACAAAGGCATATCGGGCCTGTCGGCCATCGTCGACGGCGCCATGGGCGCAGCCGGCGTTAACGAAGTTATCAGGTCGCTCATTACTGACGGTATATTTACGGGCGTGGGTACGGTCATCAGTTTTTTGCCGTACATCGTCACCCTGTTCCTGTTCCTGTCTCTCCTTGAAGACAGCGGATACATGGCAAGGGTCGCCTTTGTAATGGATAAGCTCCTGCGAAGGATCGGACTCTCGGGACGAAGTATCGTGCCGATGCTCATCGGATTCGGATGCTCCGTGCCGAGTATCATGGCAAGCAGGACCCTGCCGTCTGAGCGTGACCGTAAGATGACCATTATGATGACGCCGTTCATGAGCTGTTCGGCCAAGATGCCGATTTACGCCTTTATGGCAGCGGCCTTCTTCCCGCACCACGCGGCACTGGTCATGGTGGGCATGTACTTCACCGGAATCGTTGTCGGCATCGTGGTGGCGTTTATCCTCAAGAAGACGTTCTTCAGAGGCGGGGCGGTGCCGTTCGTCATGGAATTGCCGAACTACAGGATGCCGGGAGCAAAGACCGTAGGCAGGCTTCTCTGGGATAAGGCGAGAGACTTCCTGCAGAGAGCTTTCACCGTCATTTTCATCGCGACACTGGTCATCTGGTTCCTGCAGACCTTTGATCTGCACATGAACAGGGTCGTAGATTCGCAGGACAGCATATTAGCGGTCGTATCCGGACTCATCGCGCCGATATTCGCGCCAATGGGATTTGCAGACTGGAGGATATCGACGGCTCTGGTAACGGGCTTCATGGCCAAGGAGAGCGTGGTATCTACTCTGTCGGTCCTCTTCGGATCGGTTGCAGCCTTCCAGGCGGCCATTACGCCGGTATCGGCTCTGGCACTGCTGGTGTTCTGCCTGCTGTATACGCCTTGCGTTGCGGCGATCGCTTCGGTACGCAGGGAATTGGGGAGCAAGTGGGCGACGATCATCGTCATCGGCCAGTGCTCTGTAGCATGGATCGTATCCTTCATCGTCGCGATGATAGGATTCATAATAGTGTAATAGATGTTTTTGAAATATAGTTAAGGAGGATCATTCAAGAAATGAAAGAAATCAAAATCGGACTTCTGGGTCTCGGCAATATCGGAACAGGTACCTATAAGACCCTCGAGATGAACAGAGACATCATAGAGAAAAACGTCGGGACGAAAGTGAATATCGTCAAGATCCTTGAAAAGGACGTCGACAGAGAACGCGACATCACGGTATCAAAGGACCAGTTCGTGTCTGATCCGGAGGATATTTTCCAGGATCCTGAAATCGATATCGTCATCGAACTTCTGGGCGGCGTAGAGCCGGCGGCAACTTTGATGGAAAGAGCCATGGATGCCGGTAAGCACGTGGTAACGGCAAACAAGGCAGCGGTTGCTGCACATTATCCGAGACTGACGGAAGCGGCAAAGAGAAACGGCGTCATGTTCAAATTTGAAGCAAGCGTCGGCGGCGGCATTCCGGTTCTGACTTCACTGGCCGGAGCGGCGAGAGCCAACAGATATACTGAAGTGCTCGGCATTGTCAACGGTACGACCAACTATATCCTCCACATGATGAGCGAAGAGGGTATGGATTATGAGGAAGCGCTCAGAGATGCGCAGGAAAAGGGTTTCGCGGAAGCAGATCCTACGGCCGATGTCGAGGGTATCGACGCAGCCAATAAGTTGAGCATACTCATGGCGCTCATGTTCGACAAGTACGTGCATCCGGATGACATTCCGACGACGGGGATCAAAAAGATCACCAAGGAAAAAATCGAAGAGGCCAAGACAAATGATTGCGTCATCAAACTGATCGCCCACGCGACGGTTAGAGAGGACGGCGAGATCACATACGAAGTACGTCCGACATACATCAGAACGTATCACCCGCTGGCCAACGTCCTGCAGGAATTCAACGCTGTCTATGTCAAGGGCAACCTGGTAGGCAAGCTGATGTTCTACGGACCTGGAGCAGGTCCGCTGCCGACAGGAAGCGCGGTCATGGGCGACGTAATGGAAATATCCAAGGCGATACTTGCGAAGTAAGGCTGACAGGAGGGAAAAATGACAGAATTATATAAGCAGTGGAAAAAACTGATCGAGAATCAGACAGAAGCTACGTTCCAGGATTTCTGGGAAGAGTACAGCGGCGCTGAGACGAAAATCTACAGCGACATTCTGGATCATCCGACGGAGAAGATGACGGGAACCCTGGGCGAACTGGCCGAAAAGTACGAAGTGAGGCCGGTCATTTTCATGGGATTTCTTGACGGCATCAACGAGAGCATCAAGAAACCGAACGACTATGAGAACATGGACGAAAGCTCACAGGTAGAAGTTGAGATCGTTCCGGAAGATCTGTTCTACAACATGCTCAAAGCCGATGCGGATTATCTCTACGGACTTCCGCAGTGGGTGGACATCCTCGGTGAGGAGAAGATGAAAGAGCTTGCCAGGAAGTTCAAGCAGTCGAGAACGGTCAGAAGAGAGTCTCCAAAAATCGGCAGAAACGATCCGTGTCCGTGCGGAAGCGGCAAGAAGTACAAGCACTGCTGCGGACGCAACGCATAAGGAGCAAGGACCATGGCGATGCATGTGGTCATGGTGGAACCTGAGATTCCGCCGAACACAGGAAACGTGGCACGAAGCTGCGCTGCGACCGGAAGCGTTTTGCATCTCGTGAAGCCTTTGGGCTTCTCGATCGACGACCGCAGTCTGAAGCGGGCAGGGCTGGATTACTGGCCTTACGTTGACGTGGTCGTTCACGAGAGTCTAGCAGACTTCCTGTCGGAATACGAAGGGAAAGCCTGTCCTGAGACGGGAGAACCCTGCAGGATGTTCCTCGCGACGACCAAAGGCGGCAGGAAATATACCGACGTGAGCTTTCGGGACGGCGACATGATTTTGTTCGGACGGGAGACTGCCGGACTGGACCGCGGATTCATCGAGGAGCAGGAGAGGAAGCATCCCGGCTGCACCATCAGGATCCCTATGAGCGCGGATACCAGGCTCAGGTCTTTGAACCTTGCGAACTCGGTCAATATTATCCTGTTTGAGGCTTTGCGCCAGCAAGGATTTCCTGAACTGAAATAGAAAAAAACCCTGCGTTATTTTTTGACGCAGGGTCCTTTTTTGCCCTTAGCTTTCGGTTAACAAACAGGTGTCGCTGTGGTATAATTGACAGTGCAGGAGGGAGTCTCAGAGAAGACGTATACGAGGTAGATTATGAGCGGCATGAGACTGGGATATGATCTGACAATTGAGCAGGTGCAAAAGCTTGTAATGACACCTGAACTCATACAGGCAATACAGATTCTGCAGTTCAGTACGCAGGAGCTGGATTCCTATGTTCAGGAACAGATGCTGGTCAACCCTGTTCTCGAACAGGGGCAGAGAGAATCCGAGGTGCCGGAAGACTCCGAACGCATTCGTGAAGAGAAACAGACAGAAGAGGACCGTCATCAGGACGAGGTTCTCGACTGGAAAGAATATATACGCGATTCAAACTACGGAGACGAAGGCTACGGCAAGTGGCAGGATAAAGGCAGCGAAAACAGAGCCAACGAGTACGAGAAATTCGTGACCAATGACGTCACGCTGCCGGAACACCTGATGTTCCAGTTCCAGTTCGCCGCCAAGAACAAAGGCTGCAGACACGTTGGCAAGTATATCATCGAGTCTTTGGACGAGAACGGGTACATGACTTCCACGATACCGCAGATCGCACGGGCGACCAAGGTGCCTGAAGAGAAGGTCAGGGAAGCGCTGGAGATCATTCAGGGCTTTGATCCTGCCGGAGTGGGGGCCAGCGACATCAAGGAATGTCTGGAGATACAGCTGCGCAACAGGGACGAACTGACAGATAATCTCAGGACCCTCATCGAGGATCACCTGGAGGATCTGGCGGGGAACAGACTCGGCTCCATCGCCAAGGACATGGGCGTTACAGTACAGGACGTCCAGAAAATGGCCGACATCGTCAGGGATCTGGAACCGAAACCGGGCCGTCAGTTCGCGTCGGAGATGACGACCAAGTACATCGTTCCCGATGTCATCGTCGAAGAGGTCGACGGCGAGTATGTCGTCTCGATCAACGAAAGCAGCACACCGAGACTGTCCGTCAGCTCCTATTATAAAGACCTGCTCCACAAGGCGGATACGGATAAGCAGCTGGCTGAGTATTTGGCGGAGAGAGTCAATTCGGCTTCCTGGCTCATCAGGAGCATCGAGCAGAGAAAACAGACTATATTCAACGTGGTCACCGCAGTCGTGAAACACCAGAAGGAATTCTTCGACCACGGCAGCAAATATCTGAAGACACTGACGCTCAAGGATATCGCCGAAGAAGTCGGCATTCATGAATCGACGGTCTCCAGATCGATCAACGGCAAATACCTGCAATGTCCGAGAGGCATGTACGAGATCAAGTATTTCTTCTCGGCAGGCGTATCAGGCAGTACGGGCGAAGGAATATCGTCCAACAGCATCAAGGAATTTATTAAGGAAATTGTAGAAACGGAAGATCCGAAGAAACCGTACAGCGACCAGAAAATGGTCGAGATCTTCGAAGAAAAGGGAATCGCGATTTCCAGAAGGACCATCGCCAAGTACAGAGATGAGATGGGCATCCTCTCGTCGTCGAAGCGAAAGAGGTTCTAAAGAGACAAACAGTTCACAACCCAATAGGGTCTATATATTTATCTTAAATCACATACATATGCTATAGGAGGAATTGAAAATGGCAATCAAAATCGGAATCAGCGGATTTGGTCGTATCTCGCGTTTGGCGATTCGTTCGGCAATGGATATGCCGGATATCGAGATCGCAGGTATCAACTATCGTAATGCAGACCTTGACTACCTCGTTTACATGCTCAAGTATGACTCCGTTTTCGGACGATTCCCTAAGGAAGTCGCCAAATATGAAAACGGTCTGGTCATTGACGGCAAGAAGGTCCCGGTTTACAGCGAAACTGATATCAGCGCCATTCCTTGGAAAGAATGCGGCGCAGAATATATCGTAGAAGGAACGGGCGCATTCAACACCATCGAAAAGTGCCAGGGCCACCTGGATGCAGGCGCTAAGAAAGTTATCATCACTGCTCCTGCAAAGGACGATGCACCGACATTTGTCTGCGGCGTAAACCTCGAAAAGTACACGCCTGATATGAATGTTGTATCCAACGCATCATGCACGACGAACTGCCTGGCTCCTCTGTGCAAGGTTCTCGAAGACAACTTCGGTATCGAACAGGGACTCATGGCAACCATCCACGCTGCTACTTCAAAGCAGACAACTGTCGACAAGAGAAACATGAAGGACTGGAGAATCGGAAGATCCGTATTCAATAACATCATTCCTACAACGACAGGCGCTGCAAAGGCTGTAGCCAAGGTCATCCCTGAACTGAAGGGCAAGATGACAGGTCTGGCTTACAGAGTACCTACTAATGACGTATCAGTTGTTGACCTGAACGTAATCCTCAAGACACCGACTTCCCTCGAGGAAATCAATGCCGCAGTAAAGAAGGCTGCAGAGGGTGAAATGAAGGGCATTCTGGAATATGTCGATGACGAGTGTGTAACTGTAGACTTCATCGGAGATACCAATACTTCTATCTACGATGCAAAGATGGGTATCGCACTTAACGATACATTCTTTAAGCTCATTGCATACTATGACAACGAGTATGGTTATGCAACGAAGGTCCTCGAGCTGATCAGACATATGTACAGTGTAGATAATAAATAAAACAAAGCGAAATCGGACGCCTTCCGCAGCGAATTCTTGCGGGAGGCGCAAATTCTATTATAGTGACAGAAAGGATCTGTAAAAATGAAAAAGACAGTCAGAGATGTAGATGTCGCCGGCAAGAAGGTTCTGGTAAGATGTGACTTCAACGTCCCTATGAAAGACGGTGAAATTACAGATGACTTCAGAATCGTATCGGCACTCCCTACCATCAAATACCTCATCGAAAACAACGCTTGTGTGATTTTGATGTCACACATGGGCAAGCCAAAGGGCGAACCGAAGCCTGAACTGAGCCTTGCGCCTGTTGCCAAGAGACTGGAAGAACTCCTGGGACAGGAAGTAAAATTCAGCTCATGCCCAACCGTAGTATGCGATCACATAAGAGAAGTTGCAGCCGGACTGAAACCTGGCGAAGTCATGCTTCTTGAAAACACCAGATACAGGGCAGAAGAGACAAAGAGCGAAGAACCATTCACCGGAGAACTGGCTTCTCTGGGAGAACTGTTCGTAAACGATGCTTTTGGTACGGCTCACAGAGACCACAGTTCAACAGCCGGTCTCGCCAGATATTTACCGACAGTATCCGGATTCCTCATCGAGAAGGAAGTCAAGTTCCTGGGCGATGCAGTCGAATCTCCTGAGAGACCGTTCGTAGCCATCATGGGCGGCGCCAAGGTTGGCGACAAGATTCCGGTCATCGAGAACCTGATGAAGAAGGTCGACAGCATCATCATCGGCGGAGGAATGACCTACACATTCTTCAAGTCCATGGGATATGAAATCGGCAAGTCCATTCTGGACGAAGAGAGCATCGATCTGGCCAAGGAGCTTCTCGCAAAGGCTGAGGCTGCAGGCGTCAAGATCCTGCTTCCTGTCGACACCGTTTGCGCGAAGGAATTCGACAACGACAGCGAGAAGGCAGTATTCGATGCGGACAAGATCCCGGCAGACTGGATGGGCATGGATATCGGTCCTAAGACCGTCGAGCTCTACGCGAAAGCCATCGCAGAAGCGAAGACCATCGTCTGGAACGGACCGATGGGCGTATTCGAAATGCCGAACTTTGCCGAAGGCACAAAGGCTGTTGCAAAGGCCCTGGCTGACAGCGATGCCGTTACAGTAATCGGCGGCGGAGATTCAGCGGCAGCTGTTGAACAGTTCGGATTCAAAGACAAGATGACCCACGTTTCAACAGGCGGCGGCGCTTCCATGGAATTCCTGGAAGGCAAGGAACTGCCTGGTATCGCATGCATTGAGGAGAAATAGAAATGAGAATACCTTTTATCGCAGGCAACTGGAAAATGTTCAAGACGAGAGCGGAGGCTAAGGCCTTTGCAGAAGAATTCGCGAAGCTGTACACGGGAACAGACGTGAAGACTGCGATCTGTGCGCCTTATACGGACCTGCAGACTCTCGTGGAAGCTTTTGCCGGAACCGGCATCGGCGTCGGAGCTCAGAATGTGCACTTTGCAGATGAGGGCGCGTATACCGGCGAGGTATCGGTGAAGATGCTCGAGGATATCGGCGTCGACTACTGTATCGTCGGACACTCCGAGAGACGTCAGTATTTCGCAGAGACAGACGAGACGGTCAACCTGAAACTGAAGAAACTTCTCGAGGGACCGATCAGACCGATCATGTGCTGCGGCGAGAGCCTTGAGCAGAGAGATTCAGGCGTGCTCTTTGATTTCGTGAAGAGCCAGCTTGAAGGCGGTCTTGCCGGAATCAGCGCGGAGGATATGAAGAAGATCGTCATCGCGTATGAACCGATCTGGGCTATCGGCACAGGCAGAACGGCAACGCCTGAACAGGCGGAAGAGATGTGCGCATTCATCAGAAACACGCTCATCGACATGTACGGCGAGGAAGTCGCTGACGAGGTGATCATCCAGTACGGCGGAAGCGTCAAGCCTGCAAACGCAACTGATATAATGAATCAGGATGAGATCGACGGCGCCCTGGTAGGCGGAGCAAGTCTCAAGGCCGAAGATTTCATGAAGATTATAGATTTTTGATCAATGATATAGGAGGAACACAATGGCTTATATTGAAGAAGTAATCGCAAGAGAAGTACTCGATTCCAGAGGAAACCCTACTGTTGAAGTCGAAGTGCTCCTGGATGACGGAACCATCGGCAGAGCGATCGTTCCATCCGGCGCATCGACAGGCGTACACGAAGCGGTTGAACTCAGAGACGGTGACAAGGACAGATATCTCGGCAAGGGAACTCTGACCGCAGTCAAGAACGTCAACGAGATCATCGCTGACGAAGTCGTCGGCTGGGATCCGTTCGATCAGGTAGGTCTGGACAAGCTCATGATCGAACTGGATGGAACGCCAAACAAAGGTAAGCTGGGCGCGAACGCAATTCTCGGCGTTTCACTGGCAAACGCAAGAGCAGCTGCAGAGTCCATCGGACTTCCGCTCTTCCAGTACATCGGCGGAGTGAACGGCAAAGTCCTGCCGGTTCCAATGATGAACATCCTCAACGGCGGATCACATGCTGACAACTCAGTCGACATTCAGGAATTCATGGTAATGCCTGTAGGCGCAAAGAACTTCAGAGAAGCTCTGAGAATGGGCGCGGAAACATTCCACAACCTGAAGAAGATCCTCAAGGGAAGAGGCCTGAACACTAACGTAGGTGATGAAGGCGGATACGCTCCAAATCTGGAAACAAACGAAGACGCCATCAAGGTTATCATCGAGGCAATCGAAGCTGCAGGCTACAAGCCTGGTGAAGACATCTGCATCGCTCTGGATTGCGCTGCAAGTGAATTCTATAAGGAAGATGAGAACATCTATGACTGGACAGGCGAAGGCAAGCAGATGAACGCAGAAGAGCTTTGCGCTTTCTATGAAGATATCTGCAACAAGTATCCTGTACTCTCCATCGAAGACGGCATGGCTGAGGACGATTGGGAAGGATGGAAGCTTCTCGTCGAAAAACTGGGCGATAGAGTTCAGCTGGTAGGCGATGACCTGTTCGTAACCAACACGGAGAGACTGAAGAAGGGCATCGAAGAGAACGCTGCAAACTCCATCCTCATCAAGGTTAACCAGATCGGTACACTGACAGAGACCCTCGACGCCATCGAGATGGCGAAGAAGGCTGGATTCTCCGCAGTTGTATCACACAGATCAGGTGAAACAGAGGATACGACTATTGCGGATCTCGTTGTTGGAGTCAACGCCGGATTCATCAAGACCGGTTCCGCATCGAGAACTGACAGAATCGCCAAGTACAATCAGCTTCTGAGAATCGAAGAGCTGCTGGGCGATGCTGCACAATATCTTGGCAAGGATGCATTCTATAATGTCAAAAATGTCAAATAATTCGCAATAAGAAATCGCAAAAAATATTGAAAAACAGACGATTTTAAGGGACAAATCATGTTGATTTGTCCCTTTTGCTATGATAAACTGTTTAAGTTACAGAATAAGGAGGAATTTTCTATGACTTTAGCTCTTAAAATCATACTTTTAATTGCTAGTATTATCCTGATTGTCAGTATTCTGCTGCAGTCAAGTAACAGTGCTGGTCTGTCAGGTTCAATAGGCGGTGGAGCAGAGCAGCTGTTCGGCAAGAAGAGAAGTTCAGGTTATGATGCGCTTCTCAGCAAGATTGCCACAGTAACGGCAGTTCTCTTTATCGTTATTTCAATCGTACTCGTTGCGATCGAATAGTTATCAATTATTATCAATCATTTTTTGCTTTTGCATTGGGCGGTCTTTTTGAGGTGCCGGTACGGCGCCTTTTATGACGTTTAATGCTAACGGGAGGTATCATCGAAATGAAAGCATTAGCTGTGATTGCTGTATGTGCAGCGATCGTAGGACTGGTCGTCGCCGTAGTATTGGCGATGTGGATCAAGAACAGTGATCAGGGAACAGACAGAATGAAAGAGATCTCTGGCTTTATCAGAGAGGGTGCATTTGCATTCCTGAAGAGAGAGTACAAGATCATGGCAATCGTAATCATCGTTCTGGCTCTTCTGATCGGATTCGGACTTCAGAGTGTAACAACTGCTATTCTGTATGTATGCGGTGCAGTACTGTCCGTACTGGCAGGCTTCTTCGGAATGAACGTTGCTACATGGGGTAATGTAAGAACTGCTAACGCTGCTAAGGAAAGCGGCATGAACAAGGCTCTCAAGATCGCCTTCAGATCAGGCGCAGTTATGGGTCTTGCAGTTGCAGGCCTGGGACTGTTTGGTCTCGGCATGGTAGTCGTTTGCCTGGATCTGGCAACCGTAGTACAGTGTGTAACAGGATTCGGATTCGGAGCATCATCAATGGCTCTGTTCGGACGTGTTGGCGGCGGTATCTACACGAAGGCTGCTGACGTAGGTGCTGACCTTGTTGGTAAGGTTGAAGCAGGAATCCCTGAAGACGACCCTCGTAACCCGGCTGTTATCGCTGACAACGTAGGCGACAACGTAGGTGACGTTGCTGGTATGGGTTCCGACCTTTATGAATCATATTGCGGATCCATCATCTCAGCCATCACTCTTGCTGCAGTAGCAGCAACTGCATCCGGCGGTTTATTCGATGAAACAACAGCGGTAGTATTCCCGCTCATCATGGCAGCAGTTGGAATCATCGCTTCCGTAATCGGCATTCTCCTCGTTAGAGGTAAGGAGGGTTCAAACCCTGCTAACGCTCTGAACGCAGGAACATATATCGCAAGCGGAATCGTAGTTATCGTTTCCATCATCCTTTCCAAGGCTCTGCTGGGTAGCTACGCATTCGCGCTGGCAATCATCGCTGGTCTGGTCGTTGGCGTAGCCATCGGCAAGATCACAGAGATCTACACTTCAGAAGAATACAAGTCAGTTAAGAAGATCGCAGAACAGTCACAGACAGGTTCCGCTACGACGATCATCTCCGGCCTCGGCGTCGGCATGATGTCAACAGTATGGCCGATCATCTGCATCTCCGTTGGTATCTTCATTGCGTACTTCGCAACTGAGACAGTTGGAGCCGGCATGGGAATGTACGGTATCGCACTGGCTGCAGTAGGTATGCTTTCGACAACAGGTATGACGGTTGCAGTTGACGCTTATGGTCCTGTATCCGATAATGCTGGCGGTATTGCTGAAATGGCAGAACTCCCAGAAGGCGTACGTAACATCACTGACAAGCTGGATGCTGTAGGTAACACGACAGCTGCAATCGGCAAGGGCTTTGCAATCGGTTCCGCAGCTCTGACAGCTTTGGCTCTGTTCGCTTCATACTCAGCAGTAACTCACATGACAGCAATTTCACTTCTGAACCCGATCGTAATCATCGGACTGTTCATCGGAGCAATGCTTCCGTTCATGTTCTCTGCATTCACTATGAATTCAGTAGGAAGAGCTGCTAACCAGATGATCGAAGAAGTAAGAAGACAGTTCAGAGAGGATTCAGGAATCCTGGCCGGAACATCCAAACCTGACTATGCACACTGCGTTGACATTTCAACTCAGGCTGCACTGAAGGAAATGATCGTTCCTGGTCTGATGGCAATCATCGCTCCACTGGCTGTTGGTATCATCCTCGGACCTGAGGCTCTCGGCGGAATGCTGGCAGGAGCCCTGGCAGCAGGCGTACTGCTCGCTCTGATGATGGCGAACGCAGGCGGTGCTTGGGACAACGCCAAGAAGTATGTTGAAGGCGGTGCTTATGGCGGTAAGGGTTCAGATACCCACAAGGCTACAGTTGTAGGCGACACCGTTGGTGACCCGTTCAAGGATACTTCCGGTCCATCGATCAACATCCTGATCAAGCTGATGACGATCGTATCCGTAGTATTCGCTCCACTGTTTGTAGCAATTGGCGGACTCATCGGCTAATAAAAAATGATGATTTACAGTGTGTCAGAAGAGTGTATCTTCTGGCACACTTTTTTTATATAATATAGCAGGGGTAAACATTTCATGAAGACAAAACCAGGCAACAGAAAACAAGTCATAACCGGACAACTGTCAAAGCACAGAAAGGGCTTTGGCTTTGTTGCGTGGAGTGAAGAGGAAAGAGACATCTATATCAGCGCAGGCAACATGGGCAGCGCCATGGACGGAGACATTGTCACCGTTGAGCTTTTGCCCGCCGCAACCTGGCGCGGAACTTCAGGGATCCAGGTCGATGAAAACTACAGACCGGCGCGTCCTGAGGGACGCATCATCGCCGTCAAAAAACGCAAGGTCATGGAGGTGGCCGGTACCTTCCGCCGACTGCGCAAAGGCCGCAAATACATTGGTTGCGTCCTGCCTGCAGGCAGGAGTTTCGCGGAGGAGATCTATATTACCGACGCCCCGGCAGACATTTGTGACGGCGACCGCGTCATGGCCAGGCTGACGAGATATCCGGACGCATACAGGAGAGCAGAGGGAACCGTTACAGAACTGATCAGCGGTTTTAACGAACCGGGCGGCGACATCAAACTCATCGCCAGAAGCTACGGGATGAGCGATGTCTTTCCTGCAAAGGCCAGAAGCGAATCCAAGACCCTGCGGAATGCGTATGTCAGCCGCGGCAGACACTTGCGTTCCGATGAGATTGACGGACGCCGGGACCTGCGCGGGGAGACGATCTTTACCATCGACGGTGAGGACTCCAAGGACTTTGACGACGCCGTATCCATCGGCGTTCTGCCAAACGGCAACTACCTGCTCGGCATCCACATCGCCGACGTATCCCATTACGTCACCGAAGGAAGCGCCATGGATGCAGAGGCGCTGCGCCGCGGCACCAGCGTTTATCTGCTGGATCATGTAATCCCGATGCTTCCGAAAGAACTCTCCAACGACTTGTGCAGTCTGCAGCCGGGTGAGGACAGGCTGACCCTGTCCCTGGATGTGGAACTCGATGACGCAGGAGACATCGTCAGTCACGAGATCTACGAGAGCGTTATCTGCTCCAAGGCACGCCTCGTATATGATGATGTATCGGATCTGCTGGAGGGCGCCTGTGGAGACGGCGGCGCGGGCAGCAAAGGTGTGATCGTGGGAGATTATGATGATATCGAAAAGTCTTTGCTCCTCATGGGACAGCTTGCAGAGAAACTGCGGAGAAAAAAAGAAGCGCGCGGCAGCGTGGATTTTGATATAGAAGAAACATCGATCACACTCGACGAAAAAGGGATGCCGGTCAATGTCGGCATCCAGGAGAGACGAACGGCCAACAGACTCATCGAGGAGTTCATGCTTACGGCCAACGAGGTGATTGCGGAGCATTTCAGATGGCTCGAAGCCCCATTCATTTACAGAGTGCACGAAAAACCCGACGCTGACAGGATGCTGCAGCTTAAGGCATTTCTGCAGAGTTTTGACATACCGTTCAAGAGCAGCGCGGACAAGGTGCACCCGAGAACCATCAGCAGGATTCTGGCGTCTGTGAAAGGGTCGCCTTTCGAAAACGTCATCAACACGGTTACGCTGCGGTCCATGCAGAAAGCGTATTACAGTACTTCCTGCGACGGACATTTCGGTCTGGCGCTGGACAGTTACTGTCACTTCACATCACCGATCAGGCGATATCCGGATTTGATGATTCACCGCATCATTAAATCGGTAATAAACGATGGACCTTCTCGCAAAAGCTTCAAACACTTCGAGGAATTAGTCCAAGAGGCGGCGGACGGCTCCTCGGCGGCGGAGAGGCGCGCCATCGAGGCGGAGCGGGAAGTTGAGAAACTAAAAAAGGCCGAATATATGGCCGGCCATGTAGGTGAGATTTTTGATGGGATTATTAGCGGTGTGACCGGATTCGGTATCTTCGTGGAACTTGATAACACCGTAGAGGGACTCGTGAGCATCGAGGAACTCTTTGACGATTATTACGAATACATCCCTGAGATGTACATGCTGCAGGGAACCAATACAGGACGCGAGTACAGACTCGGCGATCGGGTGGTCGTCATCGTTGAGAGCGTGGATGTGGAAAGGCGCGAGATCAACTTTGTTCTGGCTTAAGCCTTTGCACGGGAAATCAGCGCTTCTTGCCCCAGAATGTCTTGGTGAAGAAAACGATGATCGTGAATAACTCGAGTCTGCCTGTAATCATGATCAGACTGAGGAAGAACTTCGAGCCGGCATTGAACATGGAGAAGTTGCCGATACAGATGTGGTGCGTGAATGCCGCGCCGGTGTTCGATATCATGGCGATGGTGGTCGTTATATTCGTTTCGGCGTCAAGCCCCTGGATCGAGAGCACGATGACCGAAAGGAAAATGAGTCCGAAGTAGGCCGTGATAAATACGGAGATGGCCGATACGATCGGAGCAGAGACGGGTTCGCCTCCCAGCTTGACGGCAACGACGGAACGCGGATGGATTCTCCTGATGACGCCGCGGCCGATGAGCTTAAGCGCTACGAGAAGTCGTACAACCTTGAGGGAGCCGGCAGTGGATGCCGAGCATCCGCCGATGATCATTAAGGCCAGCAGTACGAACTGGCACGCCGTCGGCCAGCCGAAGGTTACGTTCTTCGTGTAGCCTGAGGTACTGGATACGTTGACCACCTGGAATAGGGACTCTCTTACGGCCTCCGTCAGAGAAAGATCTGTGTTGAGAAGCATACCGATGGCACACAGGATCGTTCCAATCGCAATGACCGCAAAGAACGCCTTGAGCTCGATGTCCTTGATGATTCTCGAGATATTGCCGCTGATGAGGTTGTAGTACATGATGAAGTTGACGGATGCGAGGAAACAGAAGAAGGATACGACTGTTTCGACGTAAACGCTATCATAAAAGGCCAGACCTTCGGAATGAATGGAGACGCCTCCGGTGCTGACGCTGCCGAGACTGAGCACAATACTGTCGTACAGGCAGACCTTATCTGATAATAACAGAAGAATAAATGCCATCAGGGTGAATGAAATGTACGTGATGTACAGACCTCTGGTGGAATTTTTTATTCTTACAGTAGTTTTCTCATAAACGGGGCCCGGAGTCTCCGCGCGTACGATGAACTGTCCGCTGACGCCGAGGGCAGGGAGGATCGATATAACGAAGACGAGGATTCCCATGCCGCCCAGCCAGTTGCTGAGGGCCTTCCACAAAAGCAGACTGTGGGACATTTCGTCGCCGTCGACGCAGGTGCAGCCTGTTGTCGTAAAGCCTGCCGCCGATTCAAAAAAGGCGCTGGAGAGGTCCTCGGTTGTACCCGAAAGCATATACGGGAACATGCCGATGACGGATGCGATGATCCAGGCCAATGCAACGACGATGTAGCCCTCGCGGACGCCAAAGTCTGTTCTGCCGGAACGGAAGCAGAGAGACACCAGGATGCCGACGAGAAGCGTTAACGGCACGCAAATTCTGAACGCAAAGGCGGATTCCGTTTCGCCTGCGCCCTCAGCCCAGATCCATGGTACGATCATGGCAATGCCCTCGATCAGTACGATGATTCCCATTATTTTCGCGATTACGCTGTTCGTCGATAACTGTGTCATATCAAGTACTCTGCGTTTAATATTTCTGTGTCCAGTAATGCGGCGAGAAGAGAATAAAGAACGTGTAAAGCTCAAGTCTTCCCGCAACCATCAGCAGGGACAGTATAGTCTTGGAAAAAGCGCCGAAACTCTCATAGCATCCGCTGGATCCGATGATCTCGAAACAAGGTCCGATGTTTCCAATGCAGGAAACGACAGATGTGAATGCCGTCATCATGTCGTTCGTTTCGAAGGAAACGGCAATGGATCCCAAAATGACCATAGATGCATAGAGCAGGGTGTAGTTGCAAACGCCGGACATGATGTCCGGAGAAACATTGCTGTTATTTACCTTGATGGCCTCGTAATACTGCGGGTGCAGTCTCATGGATACGCCGTGGGCAATGAGTTTGGCCAGCATAACGACTCTGATCACTTTTAGTCCGCCTCCTGCCGATGACGCGCACGCGCCGATGAACATGAGCAGCAGCAGGACTGCCTGACAGATCTGCGGCCAGTTTTCGTAGTTGCCGACCGTGTATCCTGTCGTAGTTAAAATGGCTGCCGTCTGGAAAACGGAATCGACTGCGATATTGTCTACATCCGGCGCATGTGCACCGAACCTCAGTCCGAGAAAGACCACGACTGCCGAAAGAATGATCAGGAAGGCGTACAGTCTCAACTCGGAATCTCCATGCAGGGCGGAAGGACCGCGCCTGATGAGGTTGAAGTAGAGGTTGAAATTTACGCCGCACAGCACCATGAAGACTGTAATGACTACCTTAATATATGTGCTGCCAAAGAAGGCGATACTGTCATTGTGGCTGGAGAAACCGCCGGTGCTGACACTTCCGAAGGAGTGGATGAAAGCATCAAAAACACCCATGCCGCCGAAGCACAGGAGAATGATCTCCACAGCAGTCAGCGTCAGATAAATGTAAATGAGTGTCAGTGAGAGTTTCTTTCTGTAAGGCGTTGGTTTCTCGAGAATCGGACCGCTCGTTTCCTTCGCTACGATACTTTGTCCCGAGAGTCCCAGAGAAGGGAAGAGGGGTATCGCAAGAAGCAGAATGGCAATGCCGCCCAGCCAGCTGGTCGAGGAACGCCAGAAGAGGAGTCCGTGAGGTACTGCGTCGACTTCGGTGAAGATGGTCGCTCCCGTCGTGGTGAATCCGGAAACGGATTCAAAAAAGCCGTCGATAAAGGAAGGGACCGCGCCGCTCAAAAGGTACGGCAGGCATCCGACCAGTGCCGCGATGAACCATCCCCAGATAACCATAAGAAGACCATCGCTGATGACGAGTCTTGAGAAACTGTGTTTGAAGCTTTTGTACATCATCACGCCGATGATGATAGAGCCGGGAAACACTTTCAGAAACGCGATAGCGATGGATGTTTCGTGATATATGAGAGATACAGCGAGTGCCGGCACCATAGCGATGCCAACAATCAATAATGCTATACCCGTTGTTCTTGTCAGGTATTTAAAAGTCAGACTCATAAAAACACCTTTTTATTTGAAAAAGCCTGTCTTTCCGGTACTGTTCAAGAATTTTTCCGTGCTTGAAATATCGCTCAGCAGGCTGAGCATGATAACACGGTCATCCTTCCTGATGCTGGTTTCGCCGTTCGGGATAATAACTTCATGTCCGCGGTGAATCGCTGCGATGATGATGCTGTTCGGCAGATTCAGATCCTTAAGTGGCGTGTTGAGGAACTTCATGTCCGGTGTTGCGATGATTTCCATGATCTCCGCCTGGCCCTGGATGAGCTGCGAGGAGAGAACCTTCTTGTTTCCCTGTACCAGCCTGATGATCGTGCTCGTCGTAATATCGAGCGGATTCAGCGCCATGTCGATTCCCATGAGGGAAATGATCTCGGCGTAACTCGTTCTGCTGACTTTGGCGATAACGTCTTCGACACCGTGCATCTTGGCCGTCAGCGCGAGAAGCAGGTTATCCTCATCGAAACCGGTAGCGGTAACGACAGCATCCATGCCATCCATGTTCTCCTCTTCAAGGAGACTCAGATCGGTCGCATCACCGTGAAGCACCATGACATCGTCAAGGTGGGTCGACAGGTAGTAGCAGCGTTCTCTGTCAGTTTCGATGACCTTGACTGCTGCGCCGAATTCGGAGAGCATCTTGGCAAGATAGAAACCGGTCTTGCCGCCGCCCATGATCATGACCTTTTGCAGGTCTGTATATTTGCCTCGTACGTGCACTTTTTTATTCAGTTCCTGAATCGGTTCCTTTTCGCCTACGACATAGAGAAAATCGTTCTCTCTGATGACATCATTTCCGTGCGGAATGATGACCTTGCCGTTTCTGGAGATGGCTACGACCAACATGTTCGGAAGCACATCGGAGAATCCGGTGATCGGCATGTCGATCAACTGCTTATATTTGTTGACGTTGAACTCCAGCAGGGAGATTTTGCCGCTCGAAAAGATTCCGTTGCTGAGGGTGTATTTTTCAGCGAGGTATTTGTAGATTTCAACGGTGATGCCCATATCCGGGTTGACGATGTAGTCGATGTTCATGAGGTCCTTGATGAACTGCAGCTGCTGCATGTGTTCAGGATCTCTGACCCTCGCGAGGACGCGCTCGCAACCGAGCTTTTTCGCAAAGGCTGCAATGATGATATTCGTCTCGTCACTGCCTGTCGTGGCAATCAAAAAATCAAAGGATGGGATCCCTATATTCTTAAGGACCTTGGTCTCCTTCGCGTTCGCGTTTACTGTCATGATATCCAGATGTGAAGACACCTTCTGGAGTGTTTCTTTATCAGTGTCGATCAGCGTTACTGCATGATTTCCATCAAGCAGTGTCGTTGCGACTTTAGTGCCGAGTTTGCCGGCACCGACGATAGCAACTTTCATATCGGTTTCCTTTCACTCAAATACCAACATTATACACCCGTTTATATGGATTTCAAGTTGCTACGGAAGTTTTTAGCATGGTACAATATACTATTGTAACGGAGGGATATCTCAGTGAAAATCCATAGAATCATAGGCGGTATTCTGGAAAGCAACGGCTACATCGTCTCCTCGCAGGAAGAGCACGATGACTGCTTCATCATCGACCCGGGATACGTACCTAAAAAATACATAAAATACGTGAAGGAGCATGACCTGAATGTGCAGGGCATCCTTCTGACGCACCACCATTACGATCATGTTGGCGGAGCGGAGCGAATCCAGAAGGAACTCGACTGCCCGATCATGATCCACCGGCTGGATGCGGACAGCTGCCTCAAGCATGTGGATGAATATCTGGAGGACGGAGATGTCCTCGAAACGGGCGGCACCTCTGCGGCAGACGGCGGCGTCAGGCTTTTGGTCAAAAACACGCCGGGACACACGAAGGGCAGTATCTGCCTGATTTCCGAGAAGGACAGGGTGGCGTTTACCGGCGACACTATATTCAACATCGATCTCGGCAGGACCGACTTGGAAGACGGTTCCTATACCGAGATGACGCGCAGTATCATCAACATCGTGGACAAGTGGCCGAACGATATGACCATCTATCCGGGGCACGGAGATCCGGCAACGATGAAGACGGTACGAAAGATCAATCTGGAATACCTCCAGATCATGGAAGACTACAATAATCAGGAGCAACTGTAAGATGGCAATCAAACTGATCGCACTCGATCTTGACGGAACAACACTTAATAATGAAGGAAAATTGAGCGAAGAAAACCGCAACGCGCTTCAGGCTGCGGCCGATAACGGTGTCAGCATCGTCATCGCAACCGGCAGGCCTTTTTGTGCGCTGCCGCAGGAGATTCTGGACTTCGATCCGATCCGCTATGTCCTAACATCCAACGGCGCCAGAATCACAGATCTCCACGAGGGCAAGGCTTTTTATGAGAACTGCCTGTCACCGAAGGCCGTTGAAGCGGCGGTTGAAATGCTCGAGCCTTTGGACTACATTCTGGAGACCTTCGTGGACGGCGTGGCCTACATTGAAGGCTGGTACTACCGGCAGGTCGAAGAGACGCGGGAGAGTTTCCGCGGCGTCGATTACATCCTGCGGACCAGGAATCCGATCGACGACTTCTACAGTTTCATGATCGAAAACAAAGACCGGTTGGAGAATATCAACGTCAACTTCACCGATATCAGCGAAAAGCCTGCTATGAAGGAACTCCTCGAGACCCTGCCGGAAGCGACCATCACCAGCTCTTTCGATCACAATCTGGAAATCGGCGGCGCGACAACGAGCAAAGCCGATGCCCTCAGACAGATGGGCAAGCTCCTTGGCATCTCGACGGATGAGATGATGGCAGTGGGCGACAGTCCGAACGACATGGCCATGCTCAGCGTGGCAGGGATGCCGGTTGCCGTCGGCAATGCTAAACCTGAAGTCAAGGAGATCGCCAAGTACGTGGCGCCGTCCAACAATGACGACGGCGTGGCCGATGCAGTCAACAGGTTCGTGCTGTAGGGAGCAAACAGATTGCACAATATGAAATGAAAGCGAAACGGAGAATCTGATTCCGTTTCGTTTTTTTTATTGCGACGTTTTTTGAAAAAGGTGTTGACAGATCAAAAAAGGAGTGTTACTGTATTATTGTCCTAAGTGCTTAGGACAATAATACGAACGATTTAGATTTGCAAATCCAATAGAGTTAAATGAGAAGCGTCAGATGACGCACGAAAACGTGAGGTTAATGAAAATGACACGTAACATAGGAAAGGGGAGCAGATAATGGAATGGAAAATTGATGACAGCCGTCCGATCTGGCCGCAAATCAAAGAGCAGCTCATGCGCGACATTGTAGCCGGAAAATATCCGATGGGCAGTCCATTCCCAACCGTCAGAGATTTGGCGGAAGACGCAAAGGTGAACAGAAACACCATGCAGAGAGCACTGTCGGAATTGGAGAATGAGGGACTTGTAATCACGAACAGAACATCGGGGAGGACCGTAACAATGGACGAGAATCTGATCAAGCTGACCAGGGGAAAGATTGCAAAAGAAAAAATCGTCAGCTTCAGACAGGAAATGGAAGACATGGGATTCACCATGGAGGAGATTATCAGCTTGATGCGTGGATCCGATAGCGATGTAGAGAAAGGGGAATAACATAGATGAATACGAATGCTTTAGTTGAATGCAGAGGGCTGGGCAAATCCTTCAACGGCAGAATTGCCCTTCAGAACGTCGACCTGACGCTTGGCAGAGGCAAGGTTATTGGCCTTCTCGGACCAAACGGAAGCGGCAAGACGACCCTGATCAAGATCCTGAACGGATTGCTGCAGCCGACGACCGGCACATGCGCCATCAGCGGCGCTATGCCAGGAACTTATACAAAATCCATCATCAGCTATCTGCCGGATAAGAGCTATTTCGCAGATTGGATGAAGGTCAATGACCTACTGGACATGTTCGAGGGATTTTACATGGACTTCGACCGTGCAAAGGCCGAAACCATGTGCGGCTACCTGGGAATCCACCCGACTGACCGCATCAAGGAAATGTCCAAAGGCACCAGAGAAAAGATCCAGCTGATCCTGGTTATGAGCCGCAATGCAGAGCTGTATCTGCTGGATGAACCAATTGCCGGCGTTGACCCGGCAGCAAGAGATTATATTCTCAACACCATTATCAATAACTACAATGAGGAAGGAACAATTCTTATATCCACTCATCTGATTACAGATATCGAGAAGATCCTTGATGAAGTTGTCTTCCTGCGGGAAGGAAGAGTCATCCGCCACGAAGCGGTAGATGACATCAGAATGAGAGAAGGAAAATCCATCGATGAGCTTTTCAAAGAGGATTTCCGCATGGTTCCGATATATGAAGGGGGAGAAATGAGATGACTGGAAGATTAATCAAATTTGAAATGCGATCCAGCTTCCGGCACCTGCTCATCGTATGGGCGGCGCTGATGGCCATGACAATTCTCATGTGCATTATATACGCTGTGTCCGGAATGGATTCATATGCAGCATTCATGGATTCGACAAGGGTTGCGGAAGTCATTTCAGCAATCGTGCATATAGCCGCCTGGCTGGTATATGTCGCTTTGATGGTTGCGTTGGTCGTGCTGACGATTGCAATCGTCATCCTGCGGTTCCACAGGGGATTGCTTGGTGACGAAGGGTATCTGATGCATACATTGCCGGTCAAGGAATGGCAGCTGATCACATCCAAAGGCGTTGTCGCAGCACTTGCCGTACTCGGCAGCAGCATTCTGGTTGCTATCTCCGGATTCATGGTAGTAAGCACGATCAATCACGTTTCTATCGCACAGATCATGCAGGATATCGCAGCATTCATGCATACAGAAAAGCTTATGCCGCTGCTGGTTGTTGAAGGCATCATCATTGCCATCCTGGGCATACTGAAATCCGTTTATCAGATCTACGCTTCACTGGCAATTGGACAGCTGGTCAACCGCTACCGCATTCTGCTGGCGCTTGGCGCGTACATCGGCATCGGAACCGTTCTTTCCATCATCGCTATGCTGGGCGTATTCTTCGGAAGCCTGCTGGGACTCGATGAATGGATTTCGAATCTGTCCGCGAATGTGACAGCATTTGAACAAGTCGTCATGCTGTTCTGCTTCGTGGTCGAGGCAATCCAGCTGGTGATCTTCCACATCGTTACCGAGAGGATCATGAGCCGGAAACTGAACCTGCTGTAAACATAATCATAGCAAAAGCATTGCAAAAGGGCTGTCTTACAGCCCTTTTGTTTTAGTTGCAGACGTGCCGGAGATGTGCCCGCGACAAGGACCGTGAGCGGGCACATCTCCGGCATGTCCGTAATAAACAAATGCGGAACTGGAAAATATTGACAGGTGCAGAGTTAACGTGTATAATATGGGAAATGGAAATATTTACCAAAAGAGGTGAGGAAGATGAACAAACAACTGGTGGGGCAGATTGGCGAGAATGCGGCGGCCGATGTGCTCAGGGCGAAGGGATACACCATACTCAAGAGGAACTATAGATGCAAACACGGCGAGATCGACATCATCGCGGAGAAATACGGCGACATGAGCTTCGTGGAGGTCAAGACCAGGCAAAGCCTGAAGTTCGGATGGCCCAGCGAAGCGGTGGATGAAGAGAAGCAAAGGCATATCAGGAAGGCAGCCCGCTGCTATCTCAATGAGATACGGGAGAAGGGATATGTCCCGAGAACCTATAACTTTCAGATCATGGAAGTAACCTTTGAGCAGACGGAGAACGCATTTTAGGAGGAACTATGCTGACAAAAATCAAAACAGCCACGCTCATGGGCGTAGACGGCTATCCCGTTACGGTGGAAACGGATCTACACAACGGGATGCCGGGACTGAACATCGTGGGACTGGCGGATATGACCATTCGGGAATCCTGTCAGCGGATTAAACCTGCAATCATGAACTGCGGGTTCCGGTTTCCGAGAGAACGGGTGACCGTCAATCTGGTTCCAGCAGGCAAGCCAAAGGAAGGCAGTCACTTTGATCTGCCCATCGCACTGGGTATCATGATGCTGGGGCAGGAGAACAAAGAACTGAACGACACGGCATTCCTGGGAGAAGTGTCTCTGGACGGGACCATCAATCCGATCCGCGGCGCGCTCCCGCTAGCCATATGCCTGCGGACTGCAGGCGTGAAGAATCTGGTTTTGCCCGCAGCGAACGCTTGCGAGGCGGCGATTCTCAAGGATATTAATATCCTTCCGGTAAGCAGGCTCATGGAAGCAGCCGAATACGCCATGGGAACGAGAGTGATCGCTCCCTACACCGGCGAGGAGAAACGGCACGAGAAAAAACACGAGATCGATTACGCCCAGGTCATCGGTCAGGAGAGCACCAAGCGGGCGATCATGATCGGCGCTGCGGGCAATCACGGCATCCTCATGATGGGCGGTCCGGGATGCGGCAAGACCATGATGGCAAAGCGGCTGCCGACCATACTGCCGGAGCTCACCTATGACGAGAAACTGGAGATCACCGGCATATACAGCGTCGCGGGACTTTTGTCTGAGAAACAGCCGCTGATCAGCGAGCGGCCTTTCCGAAGTCCCCATCACACGATTACAGCGACCGGTTTGATTGGCGGCGGGGGCAGACCGCGGCCCGGAGAGCTGTCCCTGGCGCACCGCGGCGTGCTGTTTCTGGATGAACTGGGCGAATTCGAATCCAAAGCCATAGACGCCATGCGGCAGCCCATCGAGGACGGCATCGTCCACATCACGAGAAACTTCCAGGACGTGATCTTCCCGGCTCAGGTCATGCTGGTCATCGCTGCTAATCCTTGTAAATGCGGCAACCTGTGGGACGACAGGAAACTCTGCACCTGCACCCACCAGCAACTTGAGAGCCACCGGCGCAAGCTCATGGGACCTTTCGCCGATAGGATCGATATGCATATCAAGGTCGGCAGAGTACCAAAGGAGCAACTGACGGCAAGGGGCAGCGGCCCATGCATGTCTTCAGCGCAGATGCGGGACATCGTATCCGCCGCCCGTGAGGTGCAAAGGCTTAGATATGCAGGGACAGGATACACAGATAACGGCACATTGGATGACCACGGCATCAAACGATTTTGCAAACTCGACGAGAATTGCAGCCAGCTGATGAACCGCGCTTACGATAAGCTGGGGCTGACCTTGCGGGGATACAATAAGATTTTGAAGATGGCCAGAACCATCGCGGATATCAACGGCGGCGAGGAAATCCGGGAGGAACACATCGCGGAGGCTTTGCTGTATCGCGTGGATCTGGAGGAATGAGGTTGAAACAGGGATGGAGATGAAGATCATGACGCCGGACATGCCGGAATACCCGGAGCGTCTGCGGCAAATCAAGAACAAACCGAAGAAACTCTATTACGCAGGTGACATCAGTCTGCTTTCAGGCAGGTGCGTGTCCGTCGTCGGCTCGCGCACGACCAACACCTACGGGCGGTCGACCGCAGAGAAGATCGCGCGCCAACTGGCCGGAAAGGATGTGTGTGTCATCAGCGGTATGGCGCGGGGCATCGATACCTGCGTCCACAAAAGTGTTCTGGCAGCGGGCGGCAAAACAGCAGCTGTCCTCGGGTGCGGCCTGGACATCTGTTACCCGCCGGAGAATCGGATACTCATGGAGGAAATCGAAAAGAAGGGGCTTTTGCTCACGGAATACGAACCGGGAACCAGGGCAGAGAAATATAACTTTCCGAACAGGAACCGGATTATCAGCGGCCTGTCGGAAGTGACGGTCGTTGTGCAGGCGCGGAACAGAAGCGGCTCTCTCATCACGGCAGAGCTCGCCGCCGAGCAGGGAAGAGAGGTCATGGCAGTGCCGGGAAACATCGACAGCCAGTACAATCTGGGATCGAATAAACTGATCAAAGAAGGGGCAACACCGATCATAAGTGTCACCGATATCCTCGATGTTCTGGGGCTGAATCAGACAAGTGAGGAAGAGGCAAAAGCCAAACTCAGCGACATGGAATATGCGGTTTTCAGCCTGCTCAAGGAGAAGGGCGAGATGAGCATCGACGAAGTCTGCGCGAGTCTGGGCAAGAGTCCCGCTTATATAAATCCAATCATAGCTGTCATGGAAATGAAGGGATTTACTTTTTCAGAGATGGGTAAAATTTTTCTTGCAAATATGTAGGAATGCTCCTATAATCGTTTTTTAGAAACTAATCAATCGATAGGAGAATAGCTAATGGCAGCAACAAAAAAGACACTTGTAATAGTAGAATCACCGTCAAAGGCGAAGACGATAGGCAAGTTTCTGGGAAGCAGATACAAGGTGATCGCATCTGTTGGTCACGTCAGAGACCTTCCTAAGAGCAAGCTGGGAATCGTCCTACCGGAAGACCTGGAGGCGGAAGAAATAGACAAAAAAATAGTCGGCAAGGAAGCCTTTGATCCTCTCTACATTAATATAAGAGGCAAGGGCGAGTTAATCAGAGAACTTAAAAAAGAAGCCAGGAATGCATCCAAGATTTATCTCGCAACTGACCCGGACCGCGAGGGAGAAGCAATCTCCTGGCATTTGGCGTTTTTGCTCGGAATCGACATCAACTCGCCTTGCAGGATTGTTTTTAACGAGATTACATCAAAGGCGATCAAGGAAGCCGTCAAGCACCCGAGACCGATCGACCTGAATCTGGTCGACGCACAGCAGGCAAGAAGAGTTCTGGATAGACTGGTCGGATACCGCATCAGCCCGCTCCTCTGGATCAAGGTCCAGAGAGGCCTCAGCGCAGGCAGAGTTCAGTCGGCAGCCCTCAAGATCATCTGCGACCGTGAGGATGAGATCAAGAGATTCGTTCCGGAAGAGTTCTGGACGGTCAATGCAGTGTTCAATAAGGACAAGGAGTTCACGGCCAGGCTGGCAGAGAAGAACAGCAATAAAATCAGTATCCAGAGCGAAGGCGCCTGCAATGATGTTCTCAAAGACCTCGAAAGCGGCGAGTACAAAGTCAGGTCGGTAGAAGAAAGAGACAGAGTCAGGAAGCCGTCCGCGCCGTTCACCACGAGCAGCATGCAGCAGGATGCGGCGAACAAACTGAATTTCTCGACGAGAAAGACCATGATGGTTGCACAGCAGCTCTATGAAGGCGTTGAGATCAAAGGCAGAGGCACAGTCGGCCTCGTTTCCTACATCAGAACTGACTCCGTCAGAGTCTCCGAGGAAGCGACCCAGAGCGCGAAGGGATATATCATAAACGAATTCGGCGAAACCTACTATGGCGGAGAAGTCTATAACAATAAGAAGAAAGATGTGCAGGACGCCCACGAAGCGATCCGTCCAAGTTACATCGATCTGACGCCGGCAGAAATCAAGGGACAGGTCACGAAAGACCAGTACAATCTCTACAATCTGATCTGGCAGAGATTCATCGCAAGCCAGATGGCACCGGCGAAGTACAAATCCATGAATGTCGCTATCGAAAACAGCGGATATCTGTTCAAGGCAACCGGGTCCAAGCTTTTGTTCGATGGATTCCTCAAGGCAGGCGTCGGCAGCAAGGATACGGAAGAAGACAAACTCCTTCCGGAACTCAGTAAGGGCGAAGTGCTCGCAACTCCGAAGCTGGAAGCGGAACAGAACTTTACACAGCCGCCTCTCAGATTCACTGAGGCGAGTCTCGTTAAGGAACTGGAAGACAAAGACATCGGACGTCCGAGTACTTACGCGCCGATCGTTGCGACTCTTTCGGACAGAAACTATATAGAAAAGGAAAAGAAATCTCTGGTTCCGACGGAACTGGGCTATATCGTCACAGAGATGATGAGCGAGTACTTCAAGGAAATCGTCGATGTTGACTTCACGGCGACCATGGAAGAAAAGCTGGATGACATCGAAATCAAAGGCGTCAGATGGAAGAACATCATCGAGGATTATTACGGGACCCTTGAAGCAGAACTCAAGAACGCTTACGACAACGCCCTCGAGATCGATCAGGAACCGGAACTCACAGGCGACATCTGTGAGGTGTGCGGCAAGCCGATGGCGTTGAAGCACGGCAGATTCGGCGACTTCATTGCGTGCACCGGATATCCGGACTGCAAAAACACAAAGGCCATCGTCAAGAAGATCGGCGTAACGTGTCCTGAATGCGGAGGAGACATCATCGAGAGAAGGACCAAGAAGGGCCGTCTCTTCTACGGATGCTCCAACTTCCCGAAATGCAATAATGCGTATTGGGATAAGCCGGTCGAGAAAAAATGTCCTGAGTGCGGCAGCCTGCTCGTAGAAAAGAAGTCAAAGGATGCAACTCTTGCATGTTCAAATAAGGAATGCAATTACAAGGAATAGCAAGTATAATAATGATACGAACTGAATGACCATAACGTTTCAATATACGATAAAGGAGGATTCAATGGGACAGTTTCATGCGACAACGATTTGCGCAGTTAGAAGGGGAGACGAAGTTTGCATAGGCGGCGACGGCCAGGTAACCATGGGCGAAACTGCCATTATGAAAAACGGAGCAAAAAAAGTAAAGAAAATCTACAAGAATTCAATCATCACGGGATTTGCCGGATCCGTTGCGGATGCTTTTTCACTGACGGAGAAGTTCGAAAGCAAGCTGGATGAACACGGTGGAAATCTCAAGAGAGCGGCGGTTGCGCTGGCACAGCTTTGGAGAAGTGACAAGGCGGTCAGAAATCTGGAAGCGCTCATGATCGTAGCAGACAAGGAAGACATGCTCATCATCTCCGGCACGGGAGAAGTTATCGAGCCTGATCAGCCTTTCGTTGCAATCGGTTCGGGCGGCAATTACGCTTACGCGGCTGCAAATGCACTTTACAACAATACGGATCTGAGTGCAGAGGAAATCGTGACAAAATCACTGAACATCGCTGCATCCATTTGCGTGTATACGAATGACCACATTTCTGTGGAAAAATTATAAGGAGGCGCGACATGGCAAGTAAACTTTATCAGATGACGCCAAAGGAAATCGTTGGCGAACTTGACAAATATATCATCGGTCAGGATGAAGCGAAGAAATCAGTTGCGATCGCGCTGAGGAACAGATACAGGAGAAGCCTTCTTTCCGATGAACTAAGAGAAGAAATCACACCGAAGAACATCCTCATGATGGGGCCTACCGGCTGCGGTAAGACCGAAATCGCAAGACGTCTTGCGAAACTCATGGACGCACCGTTCGTCAAAGTCGAAGCGACGAAGTTCACCGAGGTCGGATATGTCGGCAGAGACGTCGATTCCATTATCAGAGACCTTGCGGAAGCATCGATTCGAGTAACCAAGCAGAAGATGCTGGAAGAAAAATATTCCATTGCAGACGAGATCGTCGAAGAGAGAATCGTTGAAGCGATTATCCCTGGAAAGAAGGGCAAAGTCAACGCCAGCCAGAATCGCGGACCGTTCGACTTCATTCTCGGCAACGGCGGATATGTCAGCCAGAAAGAACAGTATGAACAGCAGCAAGCAGCGGAAGCTGACGCAGAGGATGCCAGCGATGATACGGGCCTGGCAAGAGAACAGGTCAGACAGCAGCTCAGAGACGGACTCTTGGAGGAGCAGTACATAGAGATTCAGGTTACCGAAGCACCGAAGCAGAACAATCTGGATGTCGGCGACGGCGGCATGATCCAGATCGGCAACATCTTCGGCGATATGGCGCCAAAGAAGAAAAAGACCAAGAAGGTCAAGGTCAAGGACGCCAGAAAGATCCTGCGGGAGGAAGAAGCACAAAACCTTATCGACATGGATCAGGTAACAGAAGATGCTCTGTATAACGCGGAGCAGAACGGCATCGTCTTTATCGACGAGATCGATAAGATCGCTTCCGGCTCAGGATACAGAAGCGGCGCTGACGTTTCGAGAGAGGGCGTACAGAGAGACATCCTGCCGATCGTTGAAGGAAGCGTTGTTAACACAAAGCACGGCCCGGTCAAGACGGACCACATCCTCTTCATCGGCGCAGGCGCATTCCACACGGCGAAACCTACAGATCTGATTCCGGAACTGCAGGGCCGATTCCCGATCAGAGTTGAGCTTGAGAACCTGGATAAGGATACTTTCGTCAAGATCCTGACCATTCCTGAGAACGCTCTCATCAAGCAGCACAAGGCGCTGCTGGAAACAGAAGGCATCGAAGTTGAGTTCACAGACGAAGCCATTGACGAGATCGCGACTATGGCATTCCTGATGAACGAGCAGACGGAGAATATCGGAGCCAGAAGACTGCACACCATTCTCGAGAAACTGCTGGAGGACATTTCCTTCAATATTGCAGACATGGAAGAAGAGAAGATCATCATTGACAGGGAGTATGTAAAAGAGAAGTTCGAGGAAAAGATCCATCCTCAGGACCTCGACAAATTCATTCTGTAGGCCTTTGCATTGGTGAATTGTTGGAATTGTTGCAGTAACTCAAAATTTTTAGAAAAATCAAATAATTAGTTGTCATGCCTCGTTATAACCTTTATAATATTTGCGGGAGAATCAATAATATTATAATCAGGTTGATATATAACGAGGTTTGCACTATGAGCGATATTTTAACAAAGATCAGAAAACTGAACTGGCTCTTTCAGGAGAGTCCGACAGGTGCCTTTTCATTCAACGAGATGTGCGCCATTCTAAGCGACCTTATGGATGCGAACGTTTATGTTGCGAACGCGAAGGGAAAGGTCATTGGAGTAAGCTACAAGATCGAATCCGACAGCTCAACAATCACCGACACCGAGACGGGAAACGAAGTGTTCCCCGGCGACTATAATGAAGGCTTCATGAATGTCAAGGAAACCATGGCCAACATGCAGGGCGACAGGGTCCTTGAGATTTTTAAGTATGACTATGACACATCGGACAAGCTGCACACGCTGATTCCGATCATCGGCGGCGGCGCCAGACTGGGAACCATGATCATGGCCAGATATGAACCGGCCTTTACAGACGAAGACCTGGCTCTCGCTGAATACGGAGCTACCATCGTCGGCCTGGAGATCCAGAGACAGAAGACGATGGAAGAGCAGGAAGAACAGCGCCAGGTATCGATGGTCCAGATGGCGATCGGTACTCTGTCCTATTCAGAGGTCGAAGCGGTCCGGCAGATTTTCGCGGAACTGGAAGGCGAAGAAGGACTGCTCGTTGCCAGCAAGATCGCAGACAGATCGGGCATTACCAGATCTGTTATCGTAAACGCCCTGCGTAAGCTTGAAAGCGCAGGCGTCATCGAATCCAGGTCTCTCGGAATGAAGGGAACTAGAATCAAGATCACGAACCCGAAGTTCAAGGCCGAGCTGCAGAAGATGATGTTCTAGCAGGCACAGACGAAACATAAGCAGGAAACGATGCCGGAGGGTTCGCCCTTCGGCATATTACTATCACTATGATCAGATTTAACGAGAACAACGAAATCATACGGGACGAAGAATACAACGCCATCATCGTCGGACTGCAGTGGAAAGGCGACATCTCCAGATCCATGGATGAACTGGAGGGCCTTTGCGAGGCCGACGGCATCACGGTCGCCGGACGCGTTGAGCAAAGTCTGAAGAAGCCGGACAACGCGACTCTCATCGGGAGCGGCAAAGTCCTGGAACTGGCGGAACTCGTCGAGAACATGGATATCGATACGGTTGTTTTCAATGATGAACTCAGCGGGGCGCAGATCAGAAATCTGGAAAACGCTCTGGGTGTCAGAGTCATCGATAGGACGATCCTGATCCTCGACATCTTCGCAGACAGAGCAACATCTCCGGAAGGCAAACTGCAGGTAGAACTGGCGCAGCTGCAGTACAGGATGCCCCGTCTCACAGGCTTTGGCAAATCCCTTTCGAGACTCGGCGGCGGCATCGGCACCAGAGGTCCCGGCGAGAATAAGCTGGAAACCGACAGGCGTCATATTTCCGCAAGGATCGATGACATCCGGGCGGAGTTGAAGAAGATCAGCAAAAACAGAGAAGTCCAGAAGACTGAGCGCGACAGAAGTGGAATCCCGGTGGTTGCGCTGATGGGGTACACCAACTCGGGCAAGTCGGCAATCATGAACGCGCTGCTCGCCATGTCATCGGAGTTTCAGGGGACAGTCGAGAGCAAGGAAGTCGACTCCAAGGACATGCTCTTTGCGACCCTCGACGCCCAGCACAGAAAGATCACCCTCGGCAAAGGGAAAGATTTTGTTCTTATCGATACGGTCGGCTTCGTCAGCGGATTGCCCCACGGACTGGTCGAGGCCTTCAAGTCCACCCTCGAAGAAGTCAGGGACGCGGATCTGCTCATTCATGTGGTGGATACATCCTATGAGAACAGGGACTTCCAGATCGAAGTCACCGAAAAAGTCATCGGGCAGCTGACGGATAAGAAAACGCCTACCATCATGGCGTACAATAAGATGGATCTGGTGGATGAATCACCGATCGACGCCACGGGCAATGAAGCGGTTTATATTTCCGCCAAGACCGGGCAGGGAATGGACGAACTGGCAGATAGGATCTGTGAACACATCTTCGGCGGGATGGAAGCAAAGACTTTGCTCATCCCATACGACAAGGGCAGCATCACATCCTATCTCTGCGAGAAGGGACAGATCGAAGAGATGACCTACGAAGAGACGGGAACACGCCTCAGAGGCAGATTCAAGAGAGAAGACCTGGAGCGGTACAGAAACTACGAGGTAACGGACTGATGGAACTTTACAGAACAGTTTACAAAGAAGCGGAAGCGACGCAGATCATCGAACGCTCCCGATTCATAGCGCACATCAAGCCTGTGGAATCCAGGGAAGAGGCGGAAGCTTTCATCGGCGAGATCAAGGCGAAGTATCGCGACGCCACCCACAACGTGCCGGCCATAGTCATCGGCGACGGTTTTCAGATTCAGTGGGCGAGCGATGACGGAGAACCGCAGGGGACTTCGGGTGCGCCGATCGTTCAGATGCTCGTCAAGGAAGGCATCACCAACGTGGTAGTCGTCGTTACCAGATATTTCGGCGGGATCAAACTGGGGACCGGCGGACTGGTGCGCGCTTATACCTCCAGCGTAAAATTGGTTCTCGAGGAAGCGCAGGTCTGCAGCGTCATGGAAATGTGCAAGGTCACAGCAGAAATCGATTACACCCATCTCGCCCGTCTGCAAAATCTTGCCGGTGCGGATTTTGCCATCGACAATATCGAATACGGAGAGAAAGTAACCATAGATTTACTGGCGGAAACAGAGAAAAAAGAGGAACTTCTAGGCATGATCAGCAACCTGACTTCAGGGACTGCTGTCATTAATAATACTGATATCGTGCTAGCCAAAAAACCCCTTGACACAGAAAGTTAATTACTGTATATTTTATAAGTGCGTCAGATAAATGGGAGCTAATTAGGGCGCTTAGCTCAGCTGGGAGAGCACCTGCCTTACAAGCAGGGGGTCACAGGTTCGAGCCCTGTAGCGCCCACCACTGATCGACATAAACATGCTGGCGTGGCTCAACGGTAGAGCAGCTGATTTGTAATCAGCAGGTTGGGGGTTCGATTCCCTCCGCCAGCTCCAAAAAAATGCATTGAATATTTGAAACGTCTGTGCTACAATATTCTGTGCACGAATGATGTCGAGGGATTCCCGAGTGGCCA
Organism: Bacillota bacterium; assembly: GCA_017438285.1. Classification (GTDB taxonomy): domain Bacteria; phylum Bacillota; class Clostridia; order Peptostreptococcales; family Anaerovoracaceae; genus Lentihominibacter. The sequence continues at coordinate 158 of JAFRVY010000125.1, read as the reverse complement.
AAGGGGGCGGACTGTAAATCCGTTAGCTGAGCTTTCGATGGTTCGAATCCATCTCCCTCGACCAATTAAATAAAATATGCGGAAGTGGCTCAGGGGTAGAGCATCGCCTTGCCAAGGCGAGGGTCGCGAGTTCGAATCTCGTCTTCCGCTCCAACTTT
>JAFRVY010000124.1 GCA_017438285.1 Bacillota bacterium | reverse complement strand
CAACATCCCAGTCAAATCAATCATAAAAGCAGTGAAACGAAACTGCGATAAGGATGGCTATAACGTCATCCTCATGCACGATTCCGATGCCAAGGCAACGACCGCAAAGGCCCTGCCGGCCATCATCAAATGGGCGCTGGATGAGGGCTACGAGTTCCGCGCCATGACGCCTGGCTGCCCAACCAGCCACCACCGGGTGAACAACTAGTTCACACCGTCTTCAGCTGTTTTCTCAGGCAGTCTGTTGTAGACAACCAGTCCGCGAATGGAGAAGAACAGACAGATCAGACCCATGATGTAATACCATGGATTCTCCTGAAGCGAGAAGAAGTCCGGTGCAATGCACACCCACATGTTTATCCACGGATTGAAGGATACGATCGCAACGCAGATGAAAACGATGTGCAGGATTTTGTTGTTGCCTCGTCTGTATCCGCGCTTCTCGAGCACCAGTCCCGGTACGATGGTGATCAGCACCTGGGTGAAGATCCAGAACTTCCACATGGTCTCGTCATGCAATTCGAATCTCAGGAAATTCAGTCCCACATAGAAGATCACGATCTGCGTGATGATCTCAGTCATGTGTGATTTGAAGGACGTGCCTGGTTTCCAGATCACGTCTTTTTCATATGTCAAAGCCCTTTGCAGGCAGTATGTTTCCATGCAGACCCAGACGGCCTCGCCTATTGCGAGCAGCAGGAAAAGCAGGAAATGGTCGTATCTCATCCACGCCGACAGGAAAACCCAGATTCCCATGAAATCCGCCGCCCAGTAGAAAGTGTGCAGCCAGAGCGGGTACGGACCCAGTTTGTCCTTTTCTGTCAGATAGATTGGAATAATGTAAACGAGAAGTCCGAAGATCACAGCCAGCGCCACTGCAAGCCACGCTCCTGTCCATCCCGGTGCGCCGATACTCAGGTGATCGACAAAATCCTGACCCGACACGTCGCCGGACGGATAACCGCTCGTAAGTTTACTGAATATATTCATGTCAGTCCTCCTTGATATTATCTTGGTTTCCTCTTTATGCCTGCATTCTATTACCCTTGACAGTCCTAAAACAATAAGCAATAATAAGCACGATGATAGTTAATAATCACTTTGTATAGAAATGCTGAGAAACGGAGCGAAAAATGTATAAAACTTCCACGGACAGACGTTTCCAAAAGAACAAGCGCGAACTGCGCCGCGCCTTCATTGACCTCTGCATCGAGCAGGGTTACCAGAATATAACCATCAGTTCCATCACCCAGCGGGCGGATCTGAACCGTATGACTTTTTACTCTCACTACGACACCATCGAGGATGTATTCCAGGAGTTTGTCGATGACATGACAGCTGAGATCTCCTCACGGATCGCAAAAGAAAAGGAGTTCACAATAGACGGCTTTATCGCCATCCTGAACTCCGTAATGTATCGCGAGATCGACTTCTTCCGATATGTCGCCAAAACCGGAAGCCGCGCCGACTTCAAAACCGCGTTCAAAGACGCCATCGGCCAGCTGATCCAGATCGACCTGAAAAAGAACCCTTCCCTTACGAAGAGACAGCAGCTTATCCTGAGCGATCTCGATGCTGTCTGCATCGCCTATTCTTACCTTGACTGGCTTGCAGGCGATTACGGCGAGGACGCGACTCTCGACGAAGTCATGTCCATCACCAAAGACCTGCTCAAAGACCACCTGCCGCTGGTTTCCTATCGATAAAAAACTGGGCCTTCCGCCCAGTTTGTTTTTTTGCCTGTCTATCGGGGCCGCCCCCGGCTCGACGAAAGCCTTTTGCATGTCGATCATCAGCAGCGCCGCCTTCGCCGGATTCAGATTTGGGATCTCGCGAATGGACATTCCCCGCTCACCTGCCTATGACTCGTTGACCAGCTTGCCGGTCATGTGGTCGATGGTGATTTCAAAGACCATCATGTTCTTGCCGACCTTCGCCAGCTCATCGTCCGCGTAATTCGGATCATCGGTGAACTTGGCGGTGAGTCCGCGTCCCATGATGCGGCCAATATCAGGAAACTCCGTGTATTCGTATGCCTTGATGCGGCCAAAAATGATGACGCTCTTGATGTTCAGTGCCCAGTCGCCTTCTTCTCTATAGCCTTCATCCATGACGCAGAAAGACACCTTGTCATTGGCCCTGATGGCATCCAGCTTGTGGCCGGCCTTTGCCCCATGGAAATAGATCTTGCCGTCTTCCTCGTTGTACCAGTGGCTGATCGGCAGTCCGTACGGATAGCCGTCCTCACCGTGGACGCTCAGCACGCCTCTCGGTGCGTTCTTCAAAACCTCGATGCACTCCGCATCAGAGATCTGCTGCTTGAACCTGCGCATGTTTCTAAACATGTTATTTCCTCCTATATTTCAGGTCTTTCACTAAATCAGATTCACGTTGCCAATGAACGGCAGCGGCTCAGCACTCTGCTTCAGCGCGCGGATGATTCCCCAGATCGTGAAAACCAGCGCAACCGTGCCGATAATTCCAGCTACCCATTCAACCGGTCCGCCGATGCGCGTTCCTGCGGACACCAAAATCCCGACGATGTTCAGATTCAGCGCCTGATTGATGTGCTGTCGCACGACTCTGTCGGTCCTGTCTCCCAGAATAAACGCTACGATCCAGCCGATCCACGTGATGTAGCTGACTGCTGATAATACTTGTGTTTTGTTCATTTCAATACCCTCCTAATATCATTATTTACACTTGTGTCCCGAAGCTGCCTCGAAGTTGTACTTCACGATGCCCAGGTCGATCTTCGTCATCGGTCCGCGCCTTGACGTGATCAAAGGCTCGCCGTCCTCCATTGAGATGATAAACTTCTGCTGGTTGATGGCCGTTGGTGCTTTCATAGCGGCATCCAGCCCGTCCAAAAACCACTCCGGCATCTCTTCCAGATTCTCACTGCAGATTTTGGACACCGGTCTGGAGTTGTGCTCTTTGCCCTGTGTCTCGCCGTAGCCGATGGAAATCACGCAGACGATCTGTTCGCCCGGACCGACCTGTGCCTTGCAGTTTCTTTTGTTATATGTGCCGGCGACCCAACAGGTGTTCAAACCCATCATCTGTGCCTCCAGCACGATGCGCTCGCCGTAGTAACCGCATATCTCGTCCAGATTCTCCATGCCTGTCTTGCCGACGAGGGCGATATAATTGGTGACGCGCTCGAAGTTGCCGTAGTGGGCAAGCAGCGAAGTGAAACACTTCGGCTCGTCCAGAATCAGCTGGATGTGCAGTCCGCTCTCGGCGTTGCATTCCTCGATGATTCCGTTCAGCATCTCCACAAGTTCCGGCTCGATTGGTCTTTTTTGATATTGCCGCACACTGTGACGCGCGTTGATTGCTTCCTTGATATCCATTTACTACTTCTTTCTCATATCATCCTTGATTGGTCCATCTCAACTGGCTTTCCAGTTCTCTTCGCATTCCCTTGCCGGATGTGAGCTGATAGACCCACATCATTCCTTCGGAATTGCCTTCGATGATCTGCCAGCCATTCTCGCCGTGGCCCATATCCCAGGCTATGATTTTGACTGTTGGGAAATGACAGGCGGCCTCCTTGGCCATCTCCTTAAGCGAATCCCACTCTTCTATTTGAATGCCTTTGAAAGAAACACCCGTATCAGGATGTGTTTCATATGTTTTGCCGGATTCGTCAGCAGCATCGCATTCAACCATTCCCGTTTCCATATTGATGGCAGCAACGACACCGCCAAAAGTGGCGTTATCCACGATATTATCACCGATACCGGCTTTCAGGATCGCACAGAGATACTTTATGTCGCCGTCATCATTGAATGTATATATTCTAATCGTATTCAAAGACTGCGGATGAACTCTGCTGAGATAGTCTTTCTGGATGATCAGTTCTTCACAGACGAATGATCCGGCCTTTGCAAAAATTTCATCGAACAAAGCCTTTGCATCATCATAGTCGCTTCTGCTGATGACCCTGATTCCCATGCCCATGGAACCGTTGACAGGTTTCATAATGAATCTGTCATACTTCTCGGCGAATCGTGAAAACTGATCGCGCTGACTCCTGTCCTCGATGCTGACGATTTCCCGCCCGTACAGATTCTTCAATCTCTCGTAGCAGGTCCACTTGTTATCCAGCCTTGCGTTTTCTTCTTTGTCGGTATTGAGGCGGCGGTAATAGTTCAGCCTGTGCTGATTCGACACGTACTCAAGTCGCTCCGCAATGGTTTTGTCCCGAAAGCGGAACCCAAGGTACTCGCCGTAACTGAAGCCGAGCACATCCCGGCTGTACACCATGTCCGCGATGATCTGCTTCGCGTTCTCTTCTTCGAAGATTTCAGGATTCGTGCTGCGTGCGATAAACTCAGCCCCCTTGATCACATGGTGGAATCTGTCATCACTGTAGAGCAGTTTGCTGTACAGGTCTCTGAAGTCTTCCGTCAGTCGATAGGCGTCGAGAGCCGTTTTCTGCAGGACACTGACCTCTCCGAGCTGCGCCCTCGCAAAAGCATCCGGCATTTCCACAAGAGGCTCCGGTTTCCCGCCATCCACAGGTTCATCTACATCAAAATCCCTGCAAAGCGGAATCCCGTCCCCGATTCTGCCTGATACGAACAATTTTCTCCACTCGAGCGTGTAACGGAGTTTCTCGTTCTTTATTGGTTTATTATTCAGGAACTGCACTCTTCGCCGTTTCCCTGCGTTCATCGT
>JAFRVY010000123.1 GCA_017438285.1 Bacillota bacterium | reverse complement strand
AATCGCTTCAAACGATTCTCCGCCTTCCAAACGACGCTTTACTGCAATCAGTTTCTCTTCAGCTGATATTCGTCCCATATTAAAACCTCCCAGATAAACAGTTTTATTATTTCAACTGTCTACCTGGGAGGTAGCATATCATTGCGGCAACCCATATCTGTTTTGTTTATTTTGTTCTATCGCAGTGACTTGACGGCTTCCACGATATCCTTCGCCGTCATGTGATATTTTTCTCTCAGTTCATCCGGCTTGCCGGATTCGCCGTAGGTATCCAGCTGTCCTACCATAGCCATCTTGCATGGCGCGTTTTTGACGACCACCTGCGCAACAGCGTCTCCCAGTCCACCGATGATGCCGTGTTCCTCAGCCGTTACAATGGCGCCTGTTTCCTGCGCGGCCTTAATGATGATCTCCCCGTCGATCGGCTTGATTGTGTGGATATCTATGACTCTTGCATCGATGCCCTCCGCTTCAAGGGTCTTTGCAGCTTCAAAAGCCTCATTGACCATAATGCCTGTCGCTACGATCGTCACATCGCTGCCGTCTCTTACAAGATTACCCTTGCCGAGAACGATTTCATCGCTTTCATCGTAAAAAACAGGAACAGCGGCTCTGCCCACTCTGAAGTAGCAAGGACCGTCCATCTCGACGATCTGTCTAAGCAGCTTCTTTGTTGCCACCGCGTCTGACGGATTGACGACCATCATTCCCGGAATCGTTCTCATGAGCGCGATGTCCTCGAAGGTCTGGTGGCTTGCACCGTCCTCTCCTACGGTGATGCCTGCGTGAGATGCGCAGACTTTGACGTTGGCCTTTGTGTAACCGATCGAGTTTCGGATGATCTCAAAAGCCCTGCCTGTTGCGAACATTGCGAATGTGCTGGCGCAAACGATCTTGCCGCTAAGGGCCAGACCTGTTGCTGCGCCGTACATATTCTGCTCTGCAATACCCATATTGAAGAATCTTTCCGGATAGGCCGCCTTGAACATTGCTGTCTTGGTGGATCCCGAAAGGTCAGCATCCATAACTACGAGATTATCGTATTCCTTTCCAAGTTCAACGAGAGCCTCGCCATAAGCCTGTCTTGTTGCGATCTTATCTGCCATAATGATTACCTCCCGTTAATTCACTTCGAAATCAGTTTCACCGGCGGATGCCAGATTTGCCTCTTTCAAAAGCTCACCAGTGGATTCGCCGTAAACCACGTTCACTGCCAGACCCTTTGCAGCTTCCAATTCTGCAAGAGCTTCTGCTGTCTGCGTATCGTCCGGCGCCTTGCCGTGCCATCCGGCCTGGTCTTCCATAAAGGAAACGCCCTTACCCTTGATGGTTTCCGCAATGATAACCGTCGGTTTGCCTTCGCAGTTTCTGGCCTTTGTGAAAGCATCCTGGATCTCTCCCATATCGTGTCCATTGATCTGAACAACGTTCCAGCCGAATCCGGCGAACTTCTCTTTGATCGGCATAACCGTCATGACATCGTCATTCCTGCCGTCGATCTGCAGTCCGTTATGATCGACGATGGCAACCAGATTGTCCAGTTTGTAATGGGCAGCCGACATGGCCGCTTCCCATACGAGTCCTTCCTGCAGTTCGCCGTCGCCGAGAACACAGTAGATCCTGCCCGGATCCGAGTCCATCTTGTTTGCCATGGCCATGCCAACGGAAACGCTGAATCCCTGACCGAGAGAACCTGTGGACATCTCAATGCCCGGAATCTTGATGTTTGGATGACCCTGGAATATAGAACCGAGTTTTCTGAGCGTCATGAAATCTTCCATCGGAAAGAATCCGCGCAGCGCCATAGCCGAAAGCTGTGCCGGACCTGCGTGACCCTTTGAGAAGATACATTTATCTCTTCCTTTCATCTGTGGATTTTCCGGATCGATGTTCATTTCGTCGAAGTACAGCGCTGTAACGATGTCTGCTGATGAAAGTGAACCGCCCGGATGGCCCGAACCGGCGTTGTTAAGTGCTTTGATTATGCCGATTCTTACGTCATAAGCCGTTCTTTTTAGTGTGTTGATGTCCATCATTTCCTCCTAAAAGCCGGTAACTTCTTTTATTGCTTCGGCAACGGCATCAGCCAAATCAGCCGATGTCATTCCGTATTGACCTTTTTTCTCCGCCGCGATATCTCCTGCAAGGCCGTGAAGATAGGCCGATGCAGCGACTGCATCAAGCGGGTCCGCCTCCATGTAGTGCATTCCCTGTGCGATCAGTGAAACGATGATGCCGGTCAAAACGTCACCGCTGCCCCCTGTCGCCATGCCCGGATTGCCTGTCGTGTTCACATACATTTTCCCACCGGAGGTGACCAGCGTCTCACTGCCCTTCAGCAGCACGACGAGAGGTCCTGTCCCGCACGGGATGTCCGCCAGGGCTTTTGCAGCCGTTTCTCTTCCCAACTCCTTATAGTTTCCTTTCGCAAAGGCTTCCAGCAGTCTGCCGGCCTCACCGGGATGAGGCGTCAGTACCGTTGCTCCCCTTCTCATATTGAGGATCTGCGGCCTTTTGCACAGACAATTGATTCCGTCAGCGTCGATGACTACAGGACCTTCGAAACCGCTGATGACCCTGCTCAGCAGGTCAACGTTCGCTTCGCTGATTCCCAGTCCGGGACCGATAGCGATCGCATCGAAAACGGAATAATCAAAAGCCGGATCATCCAATTCGGCTCTGTCGATGCACATGGCTTCAAAGGCAGTCGTCTGAAGAATATCAAAAATCTCCGCCGGAGCGGCAATCTTGACGAGCCCGGCACCGGAATAAAGGGCGCCTCTTGCGGCCAGCGCGGCTGCGCCTGCCATGCCTTTGCTTCCGGCGATGATGAGAACTCTGCCGGCCTGTCCTTTATGCATCCCTGCGGGCCTTTGCCTGAGGATTCTTTTTACATCAGCAAGTTCCGTTTTTTTCATGGTTCTACAATGCGATTCCCAAAATGACAGAAGCTGTCAGGAGATATATACACGATGAGACCATGTCTGTCAGAGATGATATCATCGGCGTTGCCATGAGTGCCGGGTCGACGCCGATCTTCTTCGCTGCCATAGGAAGCATGCCTCCCAGAAGCTTGGCGAAGACGATGACCACGATCATCGAAAGCGCTACCGTCAGCGCGATCGGAACCGGTTCGCCGTCTATGATCAGGATCTTCAGGAAATTGAACGCACTGAGGATCAGTCCAAGAATGATACTGATTCGCAGTTCCTTCCAGGCGACCCGGAAGACGTCCTTCAGGTCGATGTCTTCTACGCTCAGTCCACGAATGATCAGTGTTGCCGCCTGGGTTCCCGTGTTACCGCCGGTTCCCATGAGAAGCGGCAGATACGCAACGAGGATGATGACCTGCGACAATACTTTTTCAAACTGTGCGATGAGCATTCCCGTAATCATGAGCATGACCGTCATGAACAAAAGCCATGGGAGCCTGTTCTTGACATGCCTGAATACGCCGATATCGAGGTATTCGGCATCCTGGTCGTCGCTCATAACGCCGCCCATACGCTCGATATCCTCGGTGGTCTCTTCTTCGATGACCTCCATGATATCGTCAAAGGTAACGATTCCCACGAGCCTGTTCTCGTTATCAACGACCGGAATGGCGAGGAATCCGTATTTCTTGAAAACTTCTGCTACTTCCTCCTGGTCGTCGTATACGTTTACGTAAACATAGTCTGTATGCATCAGTTCCGAGACCGGTGTGTCTGTGTCAGCGATAACCAGAGCGCTCAGAGAAACGATTCCTTTGAGTTCTCTGCCTCCGTGCTTGACGTAGCAGGTATATACCGTCTCACTGTCCATTCCTTCGTTCTTGATGTGCTGCAGAGCTTCTGCAACAGTCATGGTCTCCTGCAGACTGATGTAATCAGGTGTCATCAGGCTGCCTGCGCAGTCCTCAGGATAATTCAGGAATGTGTTGATGAGTTTTCTTTCTTCTTTTGGCGTCTGGTCCAGGATTTTGTCAACGATGTTCGCCGGCAGTTCCTCGAGAACGTCGATCTTATCGTCGAAGTCCATTTCATCGAGGATGAACGAAACTTCTCGATCGGTGATGCCGTTGATGATATTGACCTGGTCGTCGCCGTCCAGATATGAGAATACCTCTACGGAGATATCCTTTGGAAGCATTCTGAACAGAATGATCGCTTTATCGACACTCAGTTCATCGAGAACTTCCTCCAGCAATTCGGCAATATCTCTTTCGTTGTATTTCAGGACGATCTCACGCGCCTTGAAATAGTTGCTCTCTTCGAGCAGACCGAGCATTTCTTCGACATCCTGATCGAACTGCTGGTTTTTGGTTTCCATGTCCATAACCATTTCCATGTTTTCTGCCATGATATTGCCTCCTTTCTCCGATTAAATACAATAGCCCACACTGTATTTAGTATAGCAAATCACTCCATCAAATGAAAGAAGTAATTTCACTTTAAGCGAAGCCTCTATCCCCTACAAATACTCAATTTTGAGACATTGTCAGAAAATTTGTAAATATACTGCCGCCCTTGTGAAAGCATTGACTGAAAATAGACAAAGTGCTATCATTTATGATAACAAGGCATTAAATACAACTTTGCGAATTTATTTTATCAAAAAGGAGAAAGAAGCAAATGTCAAACTATGTAGAAAGAGTCATTGAGCAGTGCAAGGCTAACAACCCTGGCGAAGTTGAATTCCATCAGACTGTAGAAGAAGTACTGACTTCCCTCATTCCTGTTGTTGAACAGCATCCGGAATACGAAGAAGCAGCTCTTCTCGAAAGACTGGTTGAGCCTGAAAGAGGCATTACATTCAGAGTAGTATGGGTTGATGACGCTGGTAAAGTACAGGTCAACAAGGGCTATAGATATCAGTTCAATAGCGCAATCGGACCTTACAAAGGCGGCCTGAGATTTGCTCCAAACGTATATCCTGGAATCATCAAGTTCCTGGGATTCGAACAGATCTTCAAGAACTCCCTGACCGGTCTGCCAATCGGCGGCGGCAAGGGCGGTTCAGACTTCGATCCAAACGGAAAGAGCGACGCTGAAGTAATGAGATTCTGCCAGGCATTCATGACTGAACTGTACAGACACATCGGTCCTAACACTGACGTTCCTGCTGGAGACCTCGGTGTAGGCGGAAGAGAAATCGGTTATCTGTTCGGACAGTACAAGAGAATCGTTGACAGATATGAAGGAACTCTTACTGGTAAGGGTCTCTCCTACGGTGGACTTCTGGGAAGAGCTGAAGCAACTGGATTCGGTATCGTATGGTACGCAGAAGAAATGCTGAAGGCTAACGGCGAAGACTTTAAGGATAAGGTTGTTGGTATTTCCGGATTTGGTAACGTAGCATGGGGTGCTGCTTGGAAGCTGAAAGACCTCGGCGCTAAGTGCGTTACTATTTCAGGTCCAGACGGATACATCTATGATCCGGACGGTCTGTGCACTGACGAAAATGTTGCTTACCTGCTCGAGCTGAGATCATCTGGCAAGAACATCTGCGCACCTTACGCAGAGAAGTTCCCTGGTGCTAAGTTCTATCCAGGAAAGAAGCCTTGGGGCGTACAGCAGGATGAAGGCATCAAGGTTGACATGTTCATTCCATGCGCTATGCAGAATGACGTTCACATGGAACACGCTAAGCAGATCGTAGAAGGCGGCTGCAAGTTCTACTGTGAAGGCGCTAACATGCCTACAACTAATGACGCTCTTGAATATCTGATCGAAAACGAAACAGCAGTAGGTTCCGCTAAGGCTGCAAACGCTGGCGGCGTCGCTTGCTCATGTATCGAAATGGGTCAGAATTCCGGACATACTGTATATCAGCATCAGGATGTATATGATCAGCTGCACCAGATCATGGTCAATATTTACAAGAACAGTGCTGCTGCTGCTGAGAAGTACTATGGCAACAAGAACCTGCTCGTCCAGGGTGGTAACATCGCTGGTTTCGAAAAGGTTGCTGCTGCAATGATGGAACAGGGCCTCGTATAAGGCTCACGGTTAGACAATAACCCTTTGAAACGCGAAAAAGCGGCATTCCCACAAATGCCGCTTTTTTATTGCAATTATTGATGATCTATCAGTCTATGGTGCCGCCGCCGATAACGATGTCTCCGTCATAAACGACAACTGTCTGGCCAGGTGTGATGGCACGCTGCGGTTCGTCGAACCGTATCAGTACCCCGCCGTCCCTTTCAGGCAGGAGCGTTGCCGGCTGTTCATTGTGCTGGTATCTGATCCTCGCCTTCGCTTTCAGAGGCTTTGACTGAGGCGGGATGGAGACCCAGTTGAAATCCGCCGATGTCAGACAGTCCGTAAACAGGGCGTCATTATCAGTAAGCGTGACCGTGTTTGACGCCGGATCGATCCTGCTGACATAGACCGGCTTGCCTGCTGCGATGCCCAGGCCCTTTCTCTGTCCGACCGTATAGCGGATGATACCCTGGTGCTTCCCCATGAAATTGCCTTCCACATCGATAAAATCACCTTCCGGATAGGTTTTGCCCTCGTAGGATTCGATGAAGTGCGCGTAGTCACCGTCAGGAATGAAACAGATGTCCTGACTGTCCGGTTTAGATGCGTTTTCGAAGCCTATCCCAGCCGCAATCCTGCGCACCTCGTCCTTTGACATCCCCTCCAGCGGAAACAGAGCCTTTGCCAGCTGCTCCTGTGTAAGCATGGCCAGAACGTAACTCTGATCCTTTTCGGGAACAGCGGATTTCCTCAGGACATACCGGTCTCCGCCCTCTTCTTTTCCAACACGGGCGTAGTGGCCCGATGCAATATAGTCGCAGCCCATCTCGGCTGCCTTTGCATGAAGTGCCTCGAATTTCAGGTGTCGGTTGCAGATGACGCACGGATTCGGCGTCCTGCCCTCTTCATAGGCGCGCACAAAGGGCCTGACGACGTATTGGTCAAAGGCCTCGCGAAAATCGAAAACATAATGAGGAATACCGAGCTTCGCAGCGACCTTCTGCGCTTCCGCAGCGTCGCTTGGACCTTCGTGAAGAAGCATCGTTGCGCCGATGCACTCGTATCCCTGTTTCTGGAGCATATAGGCGGCTACGCTGGAATCAACGCCCCCGCTCATGGCAATCATAACTTTCATGCCATCATGTTAGCATCGTTGCTTTTTTACGTCAAACAAAAAACCCCGTGAATCTCACGGGGTTTTCTCTGGTGCGGATAAGAAGATTCGAACTTCCACGATATTGCTACCACACGGACCTGAACCGTGCGCGTCTGCCAATTCCGCCATATCCGCATACCGTTGCCCTTTTTTATCTGCAACATGGATTATTATAACTATAATCCGTCACTATTTCAAGGGCTTTTTTATAAAAGTTCGGGCAAGACATAAGCCGGGTTCTGTATCTGACAATCATCTATCTAGACCTGCCGTTTCCGACAGGTTCAAGCGACCTACCTCTCGGGCGATGACGGGCCGCCATCTGGCCGAAGCCAAAAGCCCTGTTTGGTCTTGCTCCGGATGGGGTTTACCGGAAGAACATGTTACCATGCTCCTCTGTGAGCTCTTACCTCACAATTTCAACCTTACCACGGCAGAGCCGTTCGGCGGTATGCTTTCTGTTGCACTTTCCCTATAGTTACCTACGCCGGACGTTATCCGGCATCCATGCCCTGTGGAGCCCGGACTTTCCTCATGGACCTTTCGGTCCCCGCGATTGTCTGTCTTACCCGTAGAACAATATACCAATAAACCTGCTTCGAATCAACCGGATTTTACAAAGTATACGGGTTGGTATCCGCCTTGGATTCGATGACCTGTGCCTTTCCCTCCAGCTTTTCGCTGAGCTGCTGCGCAAAATTCTCGGTAAAGATCTTTTCTGTGCCGTAGTGACCTGCATCGATCACGGAGATGCCCATAGCCTTTGCGTACTGCGCCTCATGAAGTTTCAGATCGCCGGTGATGAACAGATCGCACCCATCTTTCAGCGCGTCTCTGATCATATCCCCGCCTGCACCCGTGCAAAATCCTACCTTATGGATACTCTCCCTGCCGCCGTCGACAACTCGGATGTATCCGCCCGGAAGATCCAACGCCTTTTCGGTGATCCTGCAGGCCTTCTCCAGACTGACCGGTTCAGGGAAATAGCCGCATTTCGTATCGGCATCCACAAGTCCCAGCAGTTTTGCCAGATAGGCGTTGTTTCCCGTCTCACAGAAATCAAACGGTAAGTGGGATGAATACACGCTGATGCCGTTCTCCACGAGACGAATGATGTATCTGCCCGGTACATCGTCAGAGCAAACGCTGGAAAGCGGATTAAAGATCAGCGGATGATGGGTGATGATCATGTCAGCGCCGGTTTCTACAGCTTCGTCGATGACATCATCATTTATTTCAAGACATACAAGAATTCTTTCGAAAACCCCGTTGCCTGTTCTTACCTGAATTCCGGAACTGTCGATGTCCGCATAATCATCGATTGGCGCGAAACTTTCGATCGCCTCTATCAGTTCTTTATATCCTGTCATTTGCAAACCTCCTGAAGTATGCCATTCTTTGTTCGGCCTTTTCTATCTCTTTTCTGTCCGTGTTTCTGCTCTTTCTCAGGCCTTCCAGTTTCTTTCCCTCCTGAGACAGTTTGAGCAGAGCGAATTCCCTGTCCAGACCTTTTTCACTGCTTGTGATATCTGCCGGAAGGTCCCAGGAAGGGTCTTCTTTTGCCGAAACCCCTCCAGACGCCCTAAAATCGCCTGTTTCAAGGGATTTTGGCGCAAAAGCGGAAATTACCTCACATATGAATTTGCCTTCTCTTACAAGGCTGTTTTTTGTAATTTTAAATCCTTTTGACGTCAGCCACCATCTGAGAAGCGCCGCATTGTTCCTCGGCTGGAAGATGTATTTGCGGATGCTCGCCGTCTTCGCGGGGTCTTTGTCAAGAATCTGCGTGATGAGCAGTCCGCCCATGCCGGCGATCACGACAGCGTCTACCTCTCCCCTTTCTATGACATCCAGACCGTCGCCCTCTCTGCACTCTGCGCCTGAGGTGATGCCTGTCTGTGCCGCCGCCTCCCTTGCCTTGTCGAGAGACGGACCGCTAATGTCGCACATGATGACGCGAGGTGATTTGCCGCTTTCCATCAGATACAGTGGTAAAAAACCATGGTCGGTCCCTATGTCGGCCATGGTTTCTCCTGTTTCTATCATATCTGCAATCAGCTGAAGTCTGTCCGTTAACTTAATCATGCTACTCCAGATAGTCCTCCAGTTTCTTTCTTCTGGTCGGGTGTCTCAGCTTTCGCAAAGCCTTTGCTTCGATCTGTCTGATACGTTCTCTCGTGACGTCGAACTCCTTGCCGACCTCTTCGAGGGTCCTGGCTCTGCCGTCGTCGAGCCCGAATCTCAGTTTGAGAACCTTCTGCTCTCTCTCGGTGAGGGTGCTGAGCACTTCTTCCAGCTGATCCTTGAGCATGCTGAACGCAGCGGCTTCCGCCGGTGCCGGAGCATCGTCATCAGGAATGAAGTCTCCCAGATGGCTGTCTTCTTCTTCACCGATCGGTGTTTCCAGCGATACCGGTTCCTGCGCGATCTTCTGAATCTCTCTTACCTTCTCTACCGTGATGCCCATCTCGGCAGCGATCTCGTCAGGTGTCGGCTCTCTGCCTTCCTCCTGCAAAAGCTGTCTTGAGATCCTGATAAGTTTATTGATGGTCTCGACCATGTGTACAGGGATTCTGATGGTCCTCGCCTGGTCGGCAATGGATCTGGTGATCGCCTGTCTGATCCACCATGTCGCATAGGTTGAGAACTTGTATCCCTTGGTCCAGTCGAACTTGTCGACGGCCTTGATCAGTCCCAGGTTTCCTTCCTGGATCAGGTCGAGGAACAGCATTCCTCTGCCCACATATTTCTTGGCGATGGATACTACGAGTCTCAGATTTGCTTCACATAGTTTGCGCTTGGCTTCTTCGTCTCCCTGTTCCATTCTCTTTGCCAGTTCAACTTCTTCGTCTGCGGTCAAAAGCGGAACTTTACCGATTTCTTTGAGATACATCCTGACAGGGTCGTCAACTGCAACGCTCTTTGAAACCGCTGACTCGAGATCGATCTCCTTGGCGCTCGGATTCTCCGCGATGGCTGCATCCATCTCAGGATCATCTACTTCTTCTTCGTCCATCTTGATCAGTTCTGACTCGTCGGGTTCCTCTGATATGATTTCCGTACCGAGTCCGGCTAATCTCTCAAAGACTTCGTCCATGTCGTCTTTATCGAGTTCCTTATCACCGATGACATCGGAAATATCGGAATATGTCAGACCGCCCTTCTTCTCCGATGCTTTCTTGCGGATCTGCTCGACGATCTCGCCGATTTCATCCTTAGGTTTCGGAGGAAGCGGCTTGTCTTCCATGATCAAAGTTATTCTTTCTCTGAATTGCTGTAATTCCTTTTCCTTAATCGACATTCTAAATCTCCCCTATCCATTTATTTTTCTCTGTATCTCTACCAGTTCTGTCATCAATTTATTGGATTCTTCTTCGCTGAGGATCCCCTCGCCCATCTCGATCTGGCTGCTCAGGTCCTCCACTCTGTCTGCAAGCATCTTTTTCCTGATGAAACTGATGCATTCGTCATATGTCTGTCGCTCTCTTTCCGGCGATATCGCCGTATCCAGCACCTCATCCAGATAACCCAGATAGTCCGGATCCACCGTGGAGCTCAGCGCATCCATCGTCAGCGGATAGACCCCATCGGTCATCCCTGCAATGGCCCTGTAAATGCTCATCCCCGCAGGGCTTTTGAACACGTGTCCCTGCACGTCTTCAGGCAGCTGCAGATATCGCTTGTCGAGAGTGATCAGTTTCAAAAGCGTCGTCTCGACCTTGCTGATCATCTCCGTCTTGATATCGGATGCCGCACTGTCATCTGGCGGACGCTGCGGTCCGCTTTCTGCAGCAGTTCCCAGTTGACGGCGAATGGCACCTTCTGAAACGTTCAGTTCTTTCGCCAGTTTCGCAGTGTAGATATCCGCATCGACGGGCTTGAGTTTCGCCAGCATTCTGACCGCTTCGTCGATGCAGGCCGATCTCTGGTCGTCTCTCGTCAGGTCGTACTTGTTTTTGATTCTGTCAATCTTGAAGTCGCCATGCGGAAGCGCTCCCTCCATGGCCGCTGCAAAGGCCTGCCGTCCGTTCTTCTTGATGAACTCATCCGGATCTTTGCCTTCCGGGACCTTGAGAACCTTTGCCTTGAGCCCCTCATTATAGAGGATGTCAAGACCTCTGTCCGCGGCCAGCTGTCCGGCATTGTCTGCATCGTATGAGAGGATAACATTCTTTGTGTATCTCTTGATCAGGCTAGCCTGGTTCGGCGTCAAAGCCGTTCCCAGAGAGGCCGCCACGTTCTTGATCCCAGCCTGGTAGAGGGAAATGACATCCATATACCCTTCAACCAGAACGATGCAGTCATCCTTTGATATATAATTCTTTGCCAGATTGATTCCGTATAAGTTGTTCTTCTTCTGGAAAGCCTTACTTTCATTGCTGTTCAGATACTTCGGTTCCCCCTTATCGATCACGCGCCCGCCGAATCCGATGATCTCGCCTGCCGTATTTATGATCGGGAATATGACCCTGTTTCTGAACTTGTCATAGTATCTCCCTTTGTCAGATCTGGATACGAGACCCAGCTCATGAAGCGTTTTCGGGTCAAATCCTTTGCCGGTCAGATAGTCGGTGAGAGATGTCCACTCATCATCGGCGTATCCGATACCGAACTCTCTCAGCGTGTCGTTGGAAATGCCTCTTCCTGCCATATAGCGGTATCCCGGATTGTCCTTTGCCCGCAGTGCCTTAAAAAAGTATCTGGCAGCTTCACGGTTGATGTTGTATAGTTCCTTCTTGTTGCCCTGATTCGCAAAGGCTCCCGTCAGGTCGATGCCGTAATCTCTCGCCAGCATCTCAGCGGCGCCTTTGAAGTCAAGATTGTAATACTTCTCGACAAAGGTGATCACGTCGCCGCTCTCACCGCATCCGAAGCATTTGAATATCTGTTTTGTCTCCGAAACGATAAAAGAAGGCGTTTTCTCGTTGTGGAACGGACAAAGTCCCTTGTAATTTGCCCCGGCTTTCTTGAGTGTTACCACCCTGCCGATGACATCAACGATGTTACACCTGCTTTTAATTTCATCAACGATATTAACGCTGCTGCTCACTGCCCGCATACCTCTTTTCAAATAAAAAACCTTCGACATATATGATATACGCCAAAGGTCCTTGGTTTACTTTTTATTATTATTATTTTTTGCAGATTGTTTGATTGCAAAACTAACTTCGGGTTTGTCTGGATTCTTTAATTTTTGCAAGACTAACTTCCGGTTTTGCCTTTTTTCTTCATTTTTTCTTTCAATTTCGGCTGTTTCTGCCGTATAATCGGTCCAGATACAGCGGTATT
>JAFRVY010000015.1 GCA_017438285.1 Bacillota bacterium | reverse complement strand
ATGGCTTTCTTCTCGCCTTCCCACTGAGCGCGCATAGCGTTGCTCTCGTCCTTCAGCTCAACAAGTTCCTTCTCCAGCGCCTCCAGTCTGGCCTTTGCGCCCTTGTCGGTCTCCTTGCCGAGAGCCTGCTTTTCGATCTCGTCAAAGAGGATGACGCAATACGGCTTCCTGCGGACGGCTTCGGTCAGCTGACCGCCCTCGTCATATCCAACGTATCCCGGAGGAGCTCCGACCAGTCTGGACACGGAGTGCTTTTCCATGTACTCCGACATATCGATTCTGATCATGTTTCTCTCCGAGTCGAAGAGGGCCTCGGACAAAGCCTTTGCAAGTTCCGTCTTACCGACACCTGTCGGTCCCAGGAAGATGAAGGAACCGATCGGTCTCTTCTCGTCTTTGAGTCCGGCTCTCGCTCTGAGCACGGCTTCGGCAACGGCCTGGATACCTTCGTCCTGACCGATGACTCGCTTGTGCAAAATCTCAGGCAGTCTGAGCAGCTTGTCTCGCTCGGTCTCGACGAGCTTGGCGACAGGGATTCCCGTCCAGCCCGAGATGACCTCGGCGATCTCTTCTTCCGTGACTTCCTCTTTGAGAAGTCTCTGCTCTTCGGCTGCGTCGGCTTTCGCCTTTTCTTCTTCCAGCTGTTTTTCCAGCTCCGGAAGTTTGCCGTATTTCAGTTCCGCCAGTTTCTCCAGATCATACTGACGTTCTGCTTCTTCTATTTCATGGCGGACATCATCAAGCTGCTGCTTGATTTCCTTGACCTCTGCGATGGCTTTCTTCTCGCCTTCCCACTGAGCGCGCATAGCGTTGCTCTCGTCCTTCAGCTCAACAAGTTCCTTCTCCAGCGCCTCCAGTCTGGCCTTTGCGCCCTTGTCAGTTTCCTTGCCGAGCGCCTGCTTTTCGATCTCCAGCTGCATGATCTTTCTCGAGATCTCGTCGAGTTCCGACGGCATGCTGTCGATCTCGGTTCTGATTCTGGCTGCCGCTTCGTCCATCAGGTCGATGGCTTTGTCCGGCAGATATCGGTCGCTGATGTATCGGTCGCTCAGGGTCGCGCAGGCGATCAGAGCGCTGTCAGTGATCTTGACGCCGTGATGAATCTCAAATCTCTCCTTCAGTCCTCTCAGGATGGAGATGGTATCCTCGACTGTCGGCTGGTCGACCATGACCTTCTGGAATCGTCTCTCTAGCGCAGCATCCTTTTCCATGTACTTGCGGTACTCGTCCAGTGTGGTCGCACCGATGCAGTGCAGTTCGCCCCTTGCGAGTTTCGGCTTGAGCAGGTTGCCCGCGTCCATGGCGCCTTCAGTCTTGCCTGCACCGACGATGTTGTGGATCTCATCGATGAAGAGCAAAATCCTGCCGTCGGATTTCTCGATCTCATTGAGAACCGCCTTCAGTCTCTCTTCGAATTCGCCTCTGAACTTAGCGCCTGCGATGAGCGCGCCCATGTCGAGTGCAAATATGGTCTTATCTTTCAGTCCCTCCGGCACATCGCCGTTGAGGATTCTCTGTGCCAGTCCCTCGACGACCGCAGTCTTTCCGACACCAGGCTCGCCTATGAGAACCGGATTGTTCTTCGTTCTTCGCGAAAGGATCTGAATCGTATGTCTGATTTCGGAATCTCTGCCGATAACAGGATCCAGTTTACCGTCCCTGGCCATTTCGACCAGATCGCGGCCGTACTTGTTTAGCGCGTCGTAATTCTCCTCCGGATTCTGGCTGGTGACTCTCTGGTTTCCGCGCACCTTGTTCAGGGCTTTCAGGAAACAGTCAAGACTCATACCGTATCTCTTGAAGATGGCTGCCGATGGAGTATTTCTCTCCTCCAGGAGCGCCATGTACAAATGCTCGACGCTGACATATTCATCTTTGAGAGCTTCGGCCTTTTTCTCCGCAGTCACGAAGATCTGCTGCAGTCTTCTCGTCGAATACATTTGGTCTGCGCCACCGCTGACCTTCGGAATCTTGTCCAGCTCGGCCTGAACGGCTCCGATCAGTTCACCCGGATTGATTTCAGCGTAGTTAAGAAGTTTCGGAATCAGCCCGTCTTTTTGCATGAGCAGAGCCATGTGCAAATGCTCGCCGTCGACCTGCTGATGGCCTTCTTCTACGGCTATATTCTGGCAATCAATGATCGCCTCTTGTGCTTTCTGTGTGTATTTTTCTATGTTCATAAAAGTATCCCCCTTTTGCTTTTTTATTTCCTACATACATTGTAATACCGGCAAATATGCAAGTCAACAACTTTTTAGCACTCATTGAAGGAGAGTGCTAACAAAATGAACATATTTTAAGGTATTTCACCCTGTTTACGGTGTTATAATGTGCTCGGAGAATACTAAGGGTACACGGGAGGTATTCGAAATGAAAAAGCAAGAAATACTGAAACTGACAATAGCGGCTGTGCTTTGCTTTTGCATGGCGATCGCCTTTATAGGCTGCGGCGATTCACCAGAGCAGAAGTCTGCCGAAGAAGCAACAGAAGAAACGGTCGCGACTGAACCTACAGAAGAGGCTTCAGATGAATATTATATTGCTGATGGAATCACGGTCGAAGAAGAAAATGACATGGCCGTTCTTTACGCAAACGGTTTCCATCTGACCATGCCGAATACGGGCACTTGGACTTATGATGCAGAGACGACGGATTCACTTCGTATATATTACATGGATGCTGACAGCGCCGGATTTGGCGGGACGCTCGTAACCATCATGGCATTTGATTTGGATGACAACTCCTACGAGGATTTCCCTGATTATGTCGTTGCCGGAGAGAATGAAGAACTGGGAAAGCGATTCATCGCTCTGTTCCCTACGGATGTCCAGTATGATCCGGAAGACGAAACGCAGGCTGCCGAATACACAGAACTGCTTAACCATGTTCAGACGATTGGCTCCTCGGACGCAAGTCCATTCGTCGTACAATAGTAAACTAAGCTTAACCTCAAAAGCTTTCACTTTTACAACCATTACAAAAGATTCCGGGAATCACTCCCCGGAATCTTTTGTATTTCTTTCTTTGATTTCTATTTTTCTTTGTAATACAGCATGCAGTGGCAGTATCCTTCAAATTCAGGATCTGCGATCTGGTCACGAAACTCTTTGCACATGCAGATATTGTCTTCGATTTTCTCAACTCTGCACGGACAATACCCGTCCTTCTTTTTCAGGCCTGCTCTGATTGCATCTACGATTTCTCTGTTCTCGTTATAAATGATTTTCATTGTCTGTTTCCCCTTTCATCATTTCTTTGATGTTTCTTCAAATTCTTTATCAAGTTCCTCGGCCGTCGCTCCAATCATGCTGGCCGGAGCCGGCATGACTGAGGCTACCTTATCCACACCAGATACGATAGGTTTTTTAATCCTGCACAGTTTGTCCTTGCAGTTCTCACATCGGATCGATGTGTTGGATCCGCGCCAGAAACGTTCCGGATGCTTGGTAAAAATCAGTTCCCATCTTATCATGACGATGAGTGCCGTAAAAATCAGACTCCAGCTGAAGAAACTGCAAATCAAAATCATCGGCGTGTACATCATCATGTGTCCCCAGTCGAAAATCCTGCAGTTGACACAGCAGCGGTTACCCATGATGTACTTCTGGAACGGGCAAAACAGCATCATGCAGAGCAAATCTGCCGTCCAATAGAACAACGTAAGCAAAAGCAGTTCCGCTACTCCTATAATCCCGCCAAGATAAAGAGCTGCGAAGATGGCGTTGAAGCTGAGCCAGATGAGCAGCACCTGCCAGGCTCTGGCATTCATCTTTTGCACATATTCGAAGAGTTGGATCTGATCATAGCCGCCCTCAGGCTCACGATAATTAATCGGTCGGCTTTTGAATCCGCTCATGGTGATGCGGACCGGAAGCAAATGAATAATCATCCCTGCCATAAGCACGATCCATAGTGCATGCAGCGGTGTGAACCCATGGAAGAAGTCATCAGTCATAATGTGGACGATCATGTCTTTGTGCACAAAATAACCGTAGATGGCGCAAAGCAGAATGAACACTCTGCACGCCAGCCTGCCCATGTATATGACGAACATCTTGTTGTGTTCAACCTTTTTCTGCATGGGAAACTCCTTATCGCTTGCCATACCCCAAAACATATTATACCAAAAATCGAGGCAATGATGTTATACTTCTCTTATGAAGAATCTGATTCAGAACACAACGGCATTCGCCATGTCTATAGCCACCGGATACGTGACCGACGGAGGTCTCATCATCGATGCCACCTGCGGGGGCGGCCGCGACACTCTGCAGCTCGCGGAGTATCTCCGCGGCGAGTCTTTGCACGGGCAGATCGTAGCGATTGACATCCAGCCCGCTGCAATCGAGCGCACAAAGGCTTTGCTCGAGAGCAAAGGCTT
>JAFRVY010000122.1 GCA_017438285.1 Bacillota bacterium | reverse complement strand
TTCCTTTGTCTATTACTATAACCATTACAGACCAGCATATGCCTTACAATACAAAACCCCAGTTCAGTATCGAACTGATCTGGGGTATTTGTGATTGAGGTTTGACCTTTTTGAACTGTCTACTTTTAGTTGACAAGTTCACGAATGGGTCTCTTTTTACTGTTGCCGTTATTTCGCAAGATAAGGTTCGGGGTCTACTGGTCCGAATGGGTTGCCTCTTAGTTCGAAATGGAGATGCGGACCTGAGCTTGTGCCTGTAGATCCGACAGTTGCTATTTCATCGCCGGCTTTTACGCTCGCGCCGTCTTCGACAAGGATCGTTTCACAGTGAGCGTATACGGTGCACCAGCCGTTGTTGTGATCGATTATCACATAGTTCCCATAATCTGCGTCCGCTTCATAAACTTTTGAGCTCCCATCTGCCACCGCGTGAATTGCAGTACCTTCGTCAGAAGCGAAGTCGATTCCTTCATGCTCCCTGCCAGATACATTACCGAAGCGTTTGGTTATCACTGCGTCAGGATCATCGATAGGGTTGCACTCAAACTTGAATTCAGAATCAGCAGGCGGGTCTACGGTCAGCTGTTCATCCGTGGCTTCGTCCGTTTCTTCTTTCACGGCCTCGGCCGGTTCCTCAGCATCGCTGTTTGCCGGCTTCTTGTAGGTTCCCAGAACTGAGAAATCGAAAGAATCTGCCAGCGCTTCCATGGACTTCTTCGTGACGGTGTCACCTTCATCAGTAAAAGCTTCTTTGGTTCCGCCGAGTACATTGACCGCAACAAAGCACTCGTTATAATCACAAAGAATCAGCCCCTTGAAATCTGAGAGAGCCAGAAGCACCGTAACGCCGTTGGCCGTCTCATATTCCCACTGTTCGTACTTGTTTGTATCCCCAATATTAAGATAAACTGTGTCGAATACGCCTTTCATTGTACGGCGGAACTGGTAAGGAATCGAGCGTCCGTCAACTGAAGCGTCATCGTCCAGACTGAAAGTACCGTCTTTGTAGTAGTAGCCGCTGCCCTCCTTGTTGGATGAGAATTTGCCGAACTTTTTATATATATCTTTCGCGTCAGCGGGCTCACTGCCGGAATGAAGTTTCAGATTATACTTTCCACAGATCTCATCAACTTTATCGGCCATTTCCTGCGTAAAAACAAAATAATCGCCGTATTTATCGTCCCATGGCGTAGGATCATTTCCGATTGCATCTAATTCCGCCTTGTGTTCCTTTTCATATTTTTCTTCAAAAGTCAGCCATTCCTGTGTTGCCTTGTATTCCGGACTGTCAGCAAACCCTTGCAAACTCATGCACTCGTAACCTTCATTGTCTAACACTGTAATGTCCTGAATTCTATTGCTATATACCCCTGCAAAAGCAATACCTGCGGTGAGCACCAGCACCAGCACGGCTGCAACCGGTACTGAAACAAACCTAACCCTTTTAGTAGGTTTCGTTTTCATAGTTATTGCCTCCTCCTGCACTGAGGAATGCAGTTGCGAAAACATGTCACGATATTCTTTTTCATTCATTGGTACATTCCTCCATATGCTCTGTCATTTGAAACTCAAGCTTTTGTCTGGCGCGGGATAGGCGGCTCGTTACTGTAGTAACACGAATGTCCAGAATGTCTGCGATTTCATTTACGGAGTACCCTTCAAAATAGAATAGGTAGAGTACCGTACGATATTTTTCCGACAGTCTCATGATTTCCTCATACAGATCACTGTAATTAGGGTTGTCGAATGTCGGTATTGCATTCGCGTCGTCGAGCGTCTTGTGCCGCCTCCAGGGAACTCGCAGTTCATTCTTGCAGAGATTGAGAGAAACGCGGATCAGCCAATACTTCACATGCTTCTCGCTTTCAAATGGTTCCTGCCATTCCAGAAGACGAAGCAACGTTTCCTGAACGATGTCATCCGCATCGACCGGAGACCCGAGCGCATTCAAAGCCACACGAAAGATCGTGTCCTTATAGCGTCTCGCATATTCAGTAAACAATGCCCGTTCCAAACAAATCACCTCGTTTCTTTTTTAGTGAAGGCCTTCACATATAATACACGCGAACAACACCATTTGTCACAAAAGTATTAAAATTTTATTCGTATTGCTGACATAGACCCGTGCCTTGCATTTTCAGGCGGCAAAAACTATAATTTAAAAGACGTAAATTTTTAGAGCAGAAAGAGAAGGAGCGAAATGATAAGAAAGATAATTCAAACAGATGAAGAAAAATGTAACGGATGCGGTCTGTGCGCAGATGCCTGCCACGAGGGAGCCATCGAAATGGCGAGCGGCAAATTCATCCCGTGGCAGGTGGTCACGATCTCAAGAGACGGCAGAGTAATAGATTAGGAGGCAGCAATGCAATACAGAGAATTCAAGGATTTACGATTGTCCATATTGGGGTTCGGCGCTATGCGCCTGCCTGTGATCGACGGCGATGACGCGAAAGTAGACATACCGCAGACATTTCGTATGGTGGAATACGCCATGGACCAGGGAATCAATTATTACGATACGGCATGGGGTTATCACGGAGAGCATTCCGAAGAAATAATGGGAGAAGCCCTGCGCAGATTTCCGAGAGACAGCTACTACTTCGCGGACAAATTCCCGGGTTACGATCTGGCAAATATGCCGAAGGTGAAGGAAATATTTGAGACGCAGCTCCAAAGGACGGGGCTGGAATACTTCGACTTTTATCTTCTGCATAACGTCTGCGAAATGAACATCGAGCAGTATCTCGATCCGCAGTACGGCATCATGGAATACCTGCTCGAACAAAAGCAGGCCGGTCGCATCAAATATCTCGGCTTCTCTTGCCACGGGGAAATGCCTGTACTGAAGAAGTTTCTTGAAAAACATGGCGACGACATGGAATTCTGCCAGCTGCAGTTGAATTATCTGGACTGGGAATTCCAGCACGGAAGAGAGAAAGTTGAACTTTTGAAAGAATACGGTATTCCGGTATGGGTCATGGAGCCGCTCAGAGGCGGCAAACTGGCCAGACTCAGTGAAGAACAGGAACAGATGCTGAAAGCGCTTCGCCCGACAGAAGAGATTCCGGCATGGGCATTTCGATTTTTGCAGAGCATCCCGGAGGTCAAGGTGATACTCTCCGGCATGTCCGATGAAGCGCAGCTGCACGCCAATGTAGCGACATTTGAGAGCGATCTGCCTTTGCAGGAAAAAGAGATGCAGGCGCTGATGCATGTGGCGGCGGAGTTGGCAGATGAAAAATCCGTACCGTGCACCGCTTGTCATTACTGCATGGATCACTGTCCGCAAGGTCTTGATATTCCAAGACTGATCGAACTCTACAATGAGCATATTCTTACTACAAAAGCCGGACTGTTCGGATTCATCGCACCGATGGCGATGGCCGCAATCCCGGAGGACAAGCAGCCGGCCGCCTGCCTCCATTGCGGGGCGTGCGAACAGGTCTGCCCGCAGCAGATCAAAATATCCGACGTGATGGAAGATTTTGTGAAGGTGTTGGGAAAATAGTGATACATGAAGGGGAAAGAAAGGATCTGATGTCATGAAATACGAAGATATCGTCAACAATAAAGAAATATTGGAATACTATGAACGGGGCAACGCGATTCTTGATGCGTTGGGTTACACAGACCATTCAACTATACATACCAAGCTCGTCGCGACAAAGGCGGCAGAGATTCTGAAGACCTTTGAGTATGGCGAGAAGGAAATCGAACTGGCGAAAATCGCCGGATTCATGCATGATATCGGAAATGCGATCAATAGGCATCACCACGCTGAATACGGCGGATTGCTGGCGAACGAGATCCTGAAGGAAACGGATCTGTCCATGCCCGACCGGGTGCGGATCGTTTCCGCCATTTCCAATCATGATGAGTCGGATGGCGTGGCTGCAGATCCGATCACGGCAGCGCTGATCATAGCGGATAAGACCGACGTGCGAAGAAGCCGCGTCCGTGAAAAGGATCCGATTCTGTATGACGTTCATGACCGCGTCAACTATGCAGTAACAGAAACAAGACTGCGTTGCGGATTGGAAGAAAAGCGAATCACACTGTACCTGACGATCGACGAGAATATCTGCACCATGTACGAGTATTTCGATATCTTCCTCCAGAGGATGACGATGTGCTCTCAGGCAGCAAGAATATTTGACGCATTATTCTCCCTGAAAGTCAACGGACAGAGAGTTTTGTGATAGCATATTATAGGAGATTATAAATGAGTAACGAAAACAAAGACATGACTGCTTTAGCAGCCGACAGAGAAAAAACAATCGTAAGAACCAGTATCATTGGGATCCTGACCAACGTGCTGCTGGCGGCGTTCAAAGCCGCGGTCGGTATTATTTCAAATTCGATTGCGGTAACTTTGGATGCGGTCAACAACCTTTCCGATGCGCTGTCATCCGTCGTGACGATCATCGGCGCGAAACTGGGCGCAAAGGCTCCGGACAAGAAACACCCCCTTGGCTACGGGAGAATCGAGTACCTCAGCTCCATGATCGTAGCTGCGATCGTTCTCTATGCAGGTATCACATCGCTGGTTGAATCCGTGAAGAAGATCATTCACCCGGAAGCTGCGGATTACGGAACAATATCACTGATCATCATCGCGGTTGCGATCGTTGTGAAACTGGTGCTCGGCAGGTATGTGAAGAAACAGGGTGAAAAAGTCAATTCCGGCGCACTGGTTGCTTCCGGAAAGGACGCCTCATTTGACGCGATTCTCTCAGCATCAGTACTGGCTTCGGCAATCGTCTTCCTGATCTGGGGGATTTCGCTGGAAGCCTATGTCGGTGTCATTATCTCCATCGTGATCATCAAGGCAGGTATCGAGATGATGATGGAAACGCTGAACGATATTATCGGGCAGAGGGGTGATGCGGATACGGGCGCACAGATCAGAAGCATTCTTAACGAGGAGCCGGAAGTCCGCGGCGCTTATGATTTGATTCTGTACAACTATGGACCGAACAAGTATTACGGATCCGTACATCTGGAGCTTCCGGACACAATGACAGTCGACGAAGTCGATGTCCTTACCCGAAAGGTCCAGGTCGAAGTGTACCAGAAAACAGGCGTCGTTCTGACCGGCATCAGCGTATATTCATATAACACGACAAACGAAGAAGCCGCCAAAATCAGAGACACGGTCCACAAACTGGTCCTGGCGCACGACTGGGCTTTGCAGGTGCATGGCTTCTATGCCGATACCGACAAGAAGACGATGCGCTTTGATGTCGTACTGGACTTCTCGGTAGACCAAAAGGAGGCGCTCGAGATCATGAACCAGGAAGTGCAAAAGCTGTACCCGGATTACACAATTCAAATCATTCCGGACATCGACGCCGGAGACTAGAAAAGGAGCATTGACTGAAGATGAAGAAAAGACAGCACAAAATTTTAGACCATCCAATTCTGGGATACTTCCTGCTGCTGGTTTTCGCAATGGTTGTCAGCGAATTGGGAGGAATGATCGACGGTCCTATCAATCACCATGTGCTTGGAAGCGCGAGCGGAGGCTCGGCGACACTTGGCTGCGGAATCGGAACCGCGACCGGAGCGCTCGTTGCGGTGGGGCTGTTCAAGCTCTGGTTTAGGCCGGATTTCAAAGGCTGCATTCAGACAAAGGGCCTGCTGACAGGGATACTCCTGCTCCTGCCGGTTCTTGTTATTCACTATATAGGCAGCATTGTCAGCTGGACAACTTTTGGAACGGGAGGCATTCTTTTGGCCTTTCTGGCAGCGTTTGCTCCGGGCTTCGGAGAGGAAGTCGCATTCCGTGGACTGGGCGTTGCCAATTATATGAGAACGATCAAATCTGAGAAGCAGATCAAAGTTATTTTCTGGCTGTCCTCACTGGTGTTCGGCCTGGTTCATGCAACCAATATCCTTGTGGGAGGAGACCCGTTCTCCTGTGCGGTACAGGCGGTCTATGCGACCGGGATCGGTATGGCGCTTGGCGCTGTATATCTGCGCACCGGAAACCTGCTGCCGTGCATTCTGGGACACATGAGTTTGGATTTCATGGAGTTCATGCGCGGTGACTTATCGCAAAGCGGCGGAATCATGACAAGCACAGGCGTTGGCGACTGGATCACTTGCGGTGCAGCTGCAGTGGGTGCTGTATTGGGATTATGGATGATACAGTCGAAATATCACCCTCAGATCATAGCGGTCTGGAATGAAAAGTGGAGCAAAGGAAATATAGAATAAACGAAGGCTTAGTTGCCTGGTTCTTTGAAGACAGGGGTATCGTGTTCAGCGATACCCTTGAATTTATATGGGATGCCGAGCTGCCTGAGCTGCTTCAGGAACAGTTCGAACAAATCGTCGGATTCCGAACGCAAATGCAGGGCGATGCAGATTTTTCCGCCCACGGCAGACAGCTCGCAAAGGCAGTTGTTCGCCAGGGGAGCGTGGGTCCAGAACTCTTCAACATACTCGCCCAGAGCAGGGAATTTCCACTTGCCCACATAACTGACGATACTGCTATAACTGCGCAGGAAAGAACTCCGCAGTTCTGCGAAGGCGGTTTTCTTCTCCTCAAGGGAAGGCGATCGATCAAACAGCACACGGTTATAGGACGCGAAAGACGCCATGTTGCTGCGGATCACATCCTCATCGCTTTTCAAAAAAGTGACCCCGCGAAAGACAGTCGTCTGCCGTGAGAACGGGAGCTTTTGCAGGCGTTCGTCGTAGTCGAATTTCAGAGACGTGAGGCAGTTATGGTACGTCGCATTCTGACGAAGCATCGGTCTCGCATTGACCACGTAACTGCCGACCAAAGGCTTATCGTGTCCCGGATATCTGGCAGCGAGCGCGCGAAGGAGCAGCAGAGAAATCATCGTCCCCGGCGTTGAATCGCTGGCAGACATGAACCTGACAAAAGCCGGCTCAGGAATCTCGACATGATAGATATATGGATCTCTCGGTGCCGCACCGCCGTCTCTGATAATGGAAAAGGCTTCCCTGATTTCACGGTTCGGCATATCCTCAAGCCGAACAGGAGGCAGGTCTGCCAGCGGATCTGCAGTCTCTTCGGGCAGGACCGGGTCATCCAGAGTACGGATGCCGGCGTGGTCTGTTACGCCGTAACGCTCATTGCAGTAGTAATAGAGCAGTGTGGCGAGCACCATATAGAGGCCGGTGCCGTCGGCGATCCCGTGATAAAAGTCCAGGAAGATCCGGTCGTCCTGATAGCAGACGGCCCACACGTGTCCGTTCGCCTCGGCCTCGTTCAGCGTGATCTTTTTATCCGTGTTGATCAGCGCAACGGGAGACGGATTCGGTTCGTAGTAGTATTCGGAATCGTTTTTTCGCATGTGAACGGAGAAATACGGATATCGTTTCTCCGTATTCCGCAGCGCCTTCTCGAGCAAAAGCCCGTCGACGGGGTCTTTCATTTTAAGAATCAGTCTGCAGGTGTAGTCCAGATCGGACGCGAAACTCGCGTACACATGCATCAGATCTCCGGTTACGATCTTCATAGTCAACAGCTCCTTTAATCGAGTTTATCGTAACAGATTCGCTTAGGTGAAGCAACGGTGAAGTCCTGAGTCTATGCCCTTTAGATATTCAAGGCAAAATGTTATACTGAATTCAGATGATAATGCCACTTGAAAAGGTTTCGAATATGAGCAAAAAACCACTGATACTTGTAACAAATGATGATGGAATAAACTCACCCGGCCTGGCTGCCGCGGTCAGAGGAGCGATGCGGGTCGGAGATATAGTGATCGCCGCGCCAAATAAGCAGCAGACAGCTATGGGAAGAGCATATCCTATGAGAGACGATCTTGGCGTGATTGATGTCGTAAGGATAGACGTTGGCATCGGCGCGAAGGTGGAAGCCTTTGCGGTACACGGTTCACCGGGATATGCTGCAGCCTATGGGATAGCAGAAATCGCACCGAAGATAAAAGGCAGAAAGCCGGATATCACTGTCAGCGGAGTCAATGCTGGTGCCAACTGCGGCAGTTCTATTACAAGCAGCGGGACGGTAGGTGCCGCGCTCGAATCTGTTGACCTGAAGGTTCCTGCACTGGCCGTGTCGCAGGAAATACTTGACTACGACGCAAGGTGGCCGGATTTCCCAGCGCTGGATTTTCATAGTGCTGAACTGGCTACCGAGTATTGGCTGAGGTACATACTGGAGAAGGGTATGCCTAAGGAGGCTGACATATTGAACGTTAATGTGCCCGAGGCTGAAGTAGGACCGGAGGATTACATTTTCACTTTTCTTGAGACACATCCGTATTACAAGGCGCAGCCGGTACCACAGCGGGACTGGGGCAAGCCTTATCGCATACGTTTCGATTCCGAGTTCGGCGATAAGGACGCACAGGAGGGGAGCGACATCCATACGCTCCATTTCAAACGGAAAACGTCAGTAACTCCGCTTACGATCGACATGACAAAACGGTAACACTATGATCCGCCGGAGGCGATATATAGGGAAATGACGCCGATGTGACAGACGAATGATAACTTGATTTTACACGCCCTGTAATATATCATTTACATATGACTTTTACATCGTTAAGCTTTTTAGCTTTTGTTACAATATGCGCGGTAGTGTATTTCATAGTGCCGAAGAAGATCCGCTGGTGGGTGCTGCTCGCCGGCAGCTTTGCAAGGAGAAGGGTATTGATGTCCTTCTCGTCAGAGCTCCGCGTCATGACTGGACCTGGGCGGACTATGAAGGTCTCCAGAAGTTTGCCGATGAACACGGCGTCCCGTATCTGGATATGAATACGGACGAGATCATCACGGAAATGGGAATCGACAGCAAGACTGACATGAGCAATAAGCACCACCTGAATTACAAGGGCGCGGAAAAAATGACCAGATGGCTTGGTGATTACATCACTGAGCATTACGACATCGATACGACCGATGCGACGGACAGCACAAAGGCTCAAATGAAAGAAAACATCGTGTACTATGATGAGGTAGTAGCAAAATATGCAAAATAGTATGTGCAACCGTTATTACTCCACTACGAAAGGCATTTAACATGACTAGCTTAAAAAACCGGGTATTCAAAGCGCTTGGAAAAGGAAAGGCTCCGGCAGTGCAGGAGATCCAGAAAGATATTGCTCTGGCTTATGAGGGCAAATTGGACAGTTCTGAAGCGGAGCAAAGAGTAAACGACTATGCTCGGGGCTACCTTGCCAGCGGCACGGATAAGGCGGCGAATGTTCTTAGTAACCTCAAGGAGACATACCAGAAAGTCAATGGCAGCATTCCGGATGAAACCACACTGAAGGAGATGGCTGCGGATTATGCAGTTTACAGAAAACTGTTTAACATCAAAGTGACTCCATATATCAAGTCAAAGATGTTCAATATGAGTTTTGAGGACAGGCTTGCTGCCATAACTGAAGGTGGTAAAATCCGCAGGAAATCTGACAGAGAGGGAATTGCGCAGATGGCGGAAGCACTCGGCAAATCCAAGCTTGAGATCATACGGGAGTATTCGGATAGAATCTCCGAACTGGAAGTAACGTTTGCTCAGTTCAGTCAATACCAGATGTATCTGATGCCTGCGTCAGGGCAAGAGATCAAAGCCAGAGGACTGAACAAGAAATACGAAAGAAAAGAAGAAAAAATCACAGTACTCAGCGAAAGTCTGGGACTGAGTGGAAAAGAAGTAAGACAACGCATAAAGACCCTGAAAGAGCGCACGGGATATAACGTAAATATAACGATGTTTTATAATCTCGAACTGGATAAGAAGAGCGAGGAAGAAATTGAAATTGCTCTGAAACAGGCGGATGCAGCGCAGAAACAGGGAGACAGAGTCAAGGTTCTTCTCGATGATGTCAGGCTTGGTAAGCTCGCGTTTTCAGAAGTGAAGGAAGAACTGGATCGGTTGTATGCGCTGTGTGAAGTCTTTGCTACTGATAGAAAGGCCGAAGAGCTGCGCGAGCTATATGACGAGGATATCCTTGCGGCGCTGACACCGGAGGAACTGAAGCGCAGAACACTGGATTGCGACGTCACAAAAAAGGCGTTGGGTTTTGACGCGAAAGAATATGTCGCCTTCAAATTTGGGGAACATGATTTCGAACCGCGTCTGAAATACATTTCGGATATTGACAGCAAAAAAATGCTCCTGCATATGGTTACGACCGAAGCAAGAGATATCCTTAACGACAAGTACAAATCATATGAAGCGTTCAAGCAGTGGTATGGAAGGAAGATCGTTCAAATACAGGATGCCGGTGATTATGAGACATTCAGGGAGTTCTTTGATACACACGAATGCTTCGTAAAGAAATCCGTAACCGGCTCGCTCGGGGAAACGGTCAAACTGGTCAAAACGGAGGACGAAAACGCCGAAGAACTGTTTGAACAATACGTAAGCGAAACAGGGGGCGTGATACTGGAAGAACTGGTGAAGTCACATCCTGCAGTTGCACGATTCAATCCGGATTCCGTAAACACAGTAAGACTCGTCACCTATCGTGACGGCGACAACGTCTATTTCCCTTGCGTGACCATGCGTGTGGGCATGAAAGGGTCCTTCGTTGATAATGCCGGTTCCGGCGGAATTTCTGTCCGCATAGATCAGGCGACCGGACAGATCGTGACCGACGGATTCAGACAGAATGGGACATCCTTTGCGGTACACCCGGATACAGGCGTTGCCTTTAAGGGCGCTGAGCTGCCGAACTGGGATAAAGCTCTCCAGGTGGGACGTGAAGTTGCCAGAGCGCTTACGGGAGCAGTATATGTTGGATGGGATCTCGCGCTGAACGACAAGGGAGAATGGATCGTCATTGAGGGGAATCCTATGCCGCAGCTGTTTGGTATCCAAAGCACAACGGGTGTTGGTGCATGGGAGAACTTCTACGGTATGTTCCTGAAGCAAAAAGGGGATAATATCTATGAGAAGATTTACATGATGCCTTATTCACACAACGTGCCGGGCAAAAGGGACCCGGTCCTTGCGGCTCTTTCGAAGGAGACGGGCATCGCCTACGAGGAAGTATATTACAAGGCCATGAGAGCCCTTGCATATTTCGACATTCCACCGGAAGTCTATGCTGAGAAAAAACTGATTCTAAAGGATGAAACCGAACTAGAAAAGGAGAGACCATGAGTAGTTTCCTGAGTCGATTCAAACGGAACACGACAAGCGCAGCCAAATCGGATCCTATCGCCGAGATCGCAGAGAGCACGGGACGCAAATATGAAGAGATCTTAGCTGATATCGATCACGCCAAAGATGAATTTGGGGTATCTAAAAAGGACTATATCAATTACGAGTTCTATGATGTTCCGGAATCAGAGCGCAAGGAAAAGTCTGTAGAGATAAGAAGAATTCGCAGAGCGAACAAAGTCATGGCCAATACCGGCTGGGATTTTGAGAAAGCATCTGCAGAGCTTGACCGTGCGAAAGAAGAATACGGAATAAAGAATAAAGAATATGTAAAACATGAACTGTACAACGTGCCGGAAAGCGACTGGACCGATATTATTTCGGCTGCACGGGACGAGGAAACAATCAGGAAGATCCATAAGGAGACGCAGCTGGACGTCACAGAGATAGCTCAGAAACTGAGTGAGGCGAAAGATGTCTACAGCGTTACGCCGGAAGAGTTCTACAAGAAAAGACTTTGGGAGCTGACGGGAAGCGAAATCTCGAGAAAGGTAAGAGGTTCACGTCAGGTAAAAGACAGGATCGACGATATCTACGAGTATCTTCAGGGTGTGAGCGGCAAGTCGCGAAAGGAAATCAGGGGCAATATCAGAAGCCTGAAAGAAATGGAGATCTATCCTCTGGTTGTCACGGAGTTCTACAGGTACGGATTCATTTACCGCGATGAAGAAGACCAGGTCAAGACCCTTGAGATGCTGAAAAAACTTCAGGAACTGCGGGATGAAATAAAAACTGAACTGGACTGCGGCAACATTCAGGCAGGGAAGCAAAAGTATGAAGCCGGCAAGGCGCTGATTGCAGCCAACCTTTCTGATGAGGCGATCAAGGAACACGGAGAATTGATATCCGAGAAGATTCCGGGTGTGGATCTTGGGGCTATCCGAGATCTCGCCGTTGATCTGGAAAGCGTGAGCATGTTGCTGCGATACACGTATAACGATTTCTTTGATTTCCACTTCGCAGAAAAGCCTTTCGAGGAAAGAGTGACATATCTGAGCGGACTGGAGAAAAAAGACGCCTTAAAAATATTGAATCCGGAAGAAAAAAGAGGCATCCTCGACGACAAGTTTTTGTCTTATCAGTATCTGAAAAAGTGGTATGACAGGGATGCGGTAATCATAGAGACTGCAGACGATTATGAATCCTTCGCAGCATTTATGAGGGAGCACAAAGCCGGATTAAAGAAGCCTTTTGCCGGAATGCAGGGCAAGGGCATCGAAAAAGTTACTTACGAGGACGACGAGACGCTTGCACGTCAATTCCATGAAATGTTAGAGAGTGACGGCAAGTTCATTCTGGAGGAACTGATCATCTCTCATCCGATGATGAAAGAGATCTATCCGCACAGCATCAACACGGTAAGGATCAATACTCTCGTGCATGACGGCAAGGTGACCCCGATGATGCCATTCTTTAGAGTCGGTACCGGCGGAAACATCGTGGACAACGGCGCGCAGGGCGGAATCATGGCAACCATCGACATTGAGACCGGAGAGATGATCTCAGGCGCTGTGGCACATAATGGGCTGCGGTACGACCGCCATCCGGACACGGGCACTGTTTTCAAGGGGATCAAATTCCCGAAGTGGCAGGAACTTCTGGATCTGACAGAGGAACTGGCTCTGAAGGTTGCAGCTGAACATGGTCTGTACTTTGTTGGATGGGACATGACATATGCAGAGGGTGACAAGTGGGTCGTCGTTGAAGGAAATGCCGAGTCGTCCATGCAGCTTTCACAGATAGGCGTTGAAACCGGAATGAAGGATTACTTCAGGAGCATCGTACAGCCGGTGCTCGATCAAAAGCTCGCCGAACAGGAACAGTAAAACAGCAATAAAGAAAGCTCGCAGCAATTTGCCGCGAGCTTTTTTGTCTTATTATCTCTCTAATACAATTCAGGTCTGCGGTGTTTCAGCAGCGGCAGCTGCTCTCGGACATCATCGACGCGATTGATCTTAATGTCACCGTAGATGATCTGCTCCTTCTCGTCTGCATGGGCGATGAAATTGCCCCACGGGCTTGCGATGCAGGAGTTGCCGTAAGCGACATACACGCCGTTTTCATCTCGCGCAGGAGCATTGGCCGCGAAGTAAACCTGGTTGTCCAGAGCCCTGGCACGCATGGTCAGATCCCAGTGGGCCGGACCGGTCGTCATATTGAAGGCGGCCGGAAGCACGATCAGTTTCGCTCCCGCCAGCGCCA
This sequence comes from Bacillota bacterium, assembly GCA_017438285.1. Lineage (GTDB taxonomy): Bacteria > Bacillota > Clostridia > Peptostreptococcales > Anaerovoracaceae > Lentihominibacter. The sequence goes on along the minus strand of JAFRVY010000122.1, from coordinate 31,283 downwards.
TCTTGCGGTGCCATTCCGGAAAACGCACGTCATAGCAGATGGCGACGCCGATCTTACAAAACTCCGTATCCAGGATCGTCATGTCTTCTCCCGCAGTCAGCGTATCGGACTCCATGAAGCGAATGCCGCCCTTTACATCGATGTCGAAGAGATGCACCTTCCTGTGGCGACCGATCACATCTCCCTGACGGTTGAAGCAGAAGGCTGTGTTATACACCTTGTCTCCGTCCAGTTCGGAAATGGAACCGCCGATCAGGTAGATTCCCAGATCACTTGCCAACTTCGACATGAATTCGACCGTCGGTCCATCTGCCGGCTCTGCATAATCTCTAAAGTAATCATTGGAATACGGACAGTCCCACATCTCCGGAAGAGAGATGACCTGTGCGCCGTTCTCCGCTGCCTCGCGCACATGTTTCTCCGCATTCTTCTTCGCTTCTTCTTTATCCACAGATCCTGCGATCTGACAAAGTCCCAGTTTGAATTTCATATCCAACCTCCTTGCAGTTTTTACATTGATATTATACAGCATATTAGCAAAATATGATATGATTACATCATGTTATTATCATTGTTTGGACTTGCTGGCGGAATCGGCATGCCGATGCAGACCAGCATCAATGCACAATTAGGGAAAAGAGTGGGATCACCATTTACCGCAGCCATGATCAATTTCATGGTGGGCTGGACTGCTCTTTTGATCGTCACACTGATTTGGGAGCACAGTCTCATGATCCCTGTTGGCGCCATCGCTGCGGCACCGCCATGGGTATGTTTTGGCGGCGCATTCGCGGTCGTTTTCGTTACCGGAAACATCATCACGGCGCAGACTGTCGGGACGGGAATGGCCGTCGTGATCCTTCTGACCGGACTAATGATCGGCGGGCTTTTGGTCGATCAATTCGGCATGTTCCGCAGCGCGAGACGTCCGGTGGGGTGGAAAGAAGTCGCAGGCGTTGTCGTCATGGTCATCGGCGCCACAATGTTCTATCTGGCGTGACCTGCCGCAAGAAGGGCGCAAAATATGAACGGAGATATCACCTACAGGAGAATAGAGCCATCTGATAACGCGACGCTCAAGCAGCTGGTCAGAGCCGGCCTTGCGAGCAATGGTCTGGCGATTCCGGGGACAGCTTATTTCGACCCGAATCTCGATGACCTGTGCAGCTATTACAAAGGCCTGCCGGGGAAGCGGAATTATTTCGTCGCAGTCGATGGAAACGGCAGAGTCCTTGGCGGCTGCGGACTCGACGTCTTCGAGGGGCTCGCGGGTTGTGCGGAGCTGCAAAAGCTTTACGTTGCGGAGGACTGTCACGGTCACGGAATTGCAACGACTCTGATTGGCATGGTCGAAGAGGAAGCCCGCAGACTTGGCTACGAGCAGATTTATATTGAAACCCATTCCAATCTGCAGGATGCGCTGCGGCTCTACGCGAAGGCCGGGTATGAACAGATCGACCGGCCGCCGTATGCGGTACATGAAACAATGGATTCATTTCTGATCAAGCGGCTGTGAGCAGACAGCCGTTTTTTTATTGGCTCCGCTATGGTATACTGTTGTTAATTTACTAATCGTTGGTTGAGGGAATAAAAGGAATATATATGGGTAGAAAAGACGCTAGACTCGTCAAGGAACTTGACTCGATGCACGTTATCGTGCCGCTGCTGTATCCGGGCAGATGCGATAACGAGGCTTACATTTCTGAACGCATTGATCTGACCAATATCAATGCCTTTCTAAAAAAGAAAAATGAACAGCTGGCACAGCGGACACCGGAGGGCGAAGAGCCGTTCAAGTATACGATCTTTCATCTGATCGTAACGGCCATGATGAAGACCATCAGACTCCGTCCGAAGATGAACTGGTTCATTCAAAACAAGAGAATCTATGAACGCAAGGAGGTCACATCGGCCTTTGTAGTCAAAAAGCAATTTTCAGATCATGGCGCAGAGGCGCTGGCTGTCGTCCGCGGAGAAGACGACGACACGATCGATACGATCCACGACAAAATCAAAGCCCAGGTATTCAGTACCAGAAGCGAGCAAAAGGACGGGTCCACGGAAGCGATGGACATCGTTAGCAAGCTGCCGTTTTGGTTCGTACGCTTTTTTGTCTGGTTCGTGCGCAAACTGGATGTTCACGGCAAGGTGCCGGGCTCGCTGATTGAAAGCGATCCGTACTACTGCTCGGTTGTCCTCTCAAACCTGGGATCGATCAAGCTCAGGAGCGGATATCATCATCTGACGAACTGGGGAACCAACTCAGTTATCGTCATCATCGGGGAGAAAAAGATGAGACCGTTCTTTGCAGAAGACGGCAGTTATGAAATGAAAGACAGTCTGGATCTGGGCATCACCATCGATGAGCGTATCGCTGACGGTTACTACTATTCCAAGAGTGTCAGACTTCTAAAGAAACTTTTGGAAGAACCGGAGCTTTTGGAAAAACCACTCATAGAGGAGATCGACTATGACTGATAATAAAATGATTTCGTTCCCAATCCCCGAGAAAGTAAAAAAGCCGTGGCTGAAGAGCAGGGGAGATCTGCCGGCCACGTTAGAATACTACGGCGGCACGATGTACGAAATGGTACGGGATGCTGCGAAAAAATATCCCCACAATGTAGCTTTTGATTTTATGGGCAAATCCACCAGCTATAGGGAAATGCTCCATCAGATCGACGCCTGCGCCAGATCTCTGAGGACCATCGGTACGAGAGAGGGCGACCGTATTACCATCGCCATGCCGAATTGTCCACAGGCGATCTACATGCTCTATGCAGTCAACCGCGTCGGCGCCGTCGCCAATATGATCCACCCGCTGTCGGCGGAAAAGGAGATCGAAGAGTATCTGAACATCTCACACAGCACGACTATCATCACGCTGGATCAGTTCTATGGCAAAATCGAAGCGATTCGAAAGAATACAGAAATCAGAAACGTCATCATCGCCAGGATCAAAGATGAACTGAGCAGACCAATCCGGGCCGGTTACATGGTCACTGAAGGGCGCAAGATGAAACCGATCCCGAAGGATGCGCCGATCATTTCCTGGAAGCAGTTTATAAAACTGGGCAAATCGAGTTTCCCTGATTACGAAGTGTCGCGAACAGCGGAAGACCCGGCAGTTATTCTGTACTCGGGCGGAACGACGGGCAAGACCAAGGGAATCGTCCTGACCAACCTGAATTTTAACGCTCTCGGCAATCAGGTCATCGCAGCGAATCCTATGTTCCACCCTGGAGACAAAATGCTGGCAGCCATGCCTCTGTTTCACGGGTTCGGACTGGGAGTCTGCATTCATACTATGTTGTCTCAGGGAGGCAGATGCCTTCTGGTACCGCGTTTTACGGCCAAAAGCTACGCGAAGATGATCACGAAATACAGGTGCAACTTCATCGCCGGCGTTCCAACTTTGTACGAGGCGATGCTCCGTCTACCGTCCATGGAAAAGGCGGACCTGTCATGTCTCAAGGGTGTGTTCTCCGGCGGGGATTCACTCTCCATAGAACTCAAGAAGAAGTGCGACAAGTTTTTGTATGACCATAACGCGAGAGTGCAGATTCGAGAAGGATACGGCACAACAGAATGTGTCACGGCTTCCTGCCTGACGCCGCCGACCCAGAGCAGAGAAGGCAGTATCGGCATCCCGTTCCCGGACACCTATTACAAAATCGTTAAACCGGGGACTGACGAGGAACTCCCATATGGTGAGGAAGGTGAGATTTTGATCGCAGGACCTTCGGTCATGCAGGGATATATGGATATGCCGGAGGAAACAGCGGAGACACTTCGCCTACACGACGACGGATTGAAATGGGTGTACACGGGAGATCTGGGATCGATGGATGAAGCGGGATTCATCTACTTCAAGGGCAGGATCAAGCGCATGATCATCAGCTCCGGATACAATGTCTATCCGGCACAGCTCGAGAATATTTTTGATGCCCATGAGAAGGTTCACATGAGCTGCATCATCGGCGTCCCGGACGACTATAAGATGCATAAGGTCAAGGCTTTTGTAATGCTCAAGGAGGGCGTTCCGGCCAATGACAAAACAAAGGCCGAACTGATGGATTACGCACGCAAGAACATCGCGAAGTACGCGATGCCTTATGATATTGAATTCCGTGAGGAACTTCCAACGACCCTGGTTGGCAAGGTGGCCTACAGGAAACTCGAGGAAGAGGAGGAAGAAAGGAACAGGCAATCATGAGTGAAGTGAGAGACGGCCTCAAAAACTTATATAATGATTTGTACGGAAGCGACGGCAACACCAGCTACACGGATAAGGTGGAGGATAAAGTCGGAGATGGACTTCAGCCTGTCGTGACAGAGAATTCCGAGGAGGTCAAAGCGAAGGCGCAGGCCATTGAAGCGGCCAGAGAAACCAAGGAACCCGAGAAATCGGGCATGGAAGAACTGGAGGAGCTCGTCGGTCTCGAAACAATCAAGCACGATGTTAAGGAACTGATTGCTCTGGCTAAAGTCAGAAAGATCCGTGAAGAAAAGGGCATGAAACCGGTCCCTGTATCACTGCATCTGGTCTTCTCTGGAAATCCGGGCACGGGCAAAACCACCGTCGCGAGGATCCTGGCCAAGCTGTATAAGGAAATCGGCATTCTCGAAAAAGGGCAGTTGGTTGAAACGGACCGGTCCGGACTCGTTGCTGGCTATGTTGGACAGACGGCAATCAAGACCCGTGAGAAGATCAACGAAGCCATGGGCGGTGTCCTGTTTATCGATGAAGCTTATGCCCTCAATTCGGAGGGAGAAAACTACGGGCAGGAATCCATTGACACGATTCTCAAGGCTATGGAAGACTATCGTGATAGGTTCATTGTCATCGTTGCCGGATATACCCAGCTGATGAAGGAGTTCGTCGAAAGCAATCCTGGACTCAAGTCCAGATTCAACAAGTTCTTTGAGTTCCCTGACTATACCGTCGATGAACTGCAGGCTATCTTCAAGCTGCAGTGCGATAAGTATCAGTATAAGCTGACGGAAGAGGCTGAAGCGGCTGTCCGCGATGAGATCATTCTCCGGGAATCGGCCAAGGGCGAAAATTTCGCAAATGCCCGAGAAGTGCGAAATCTGTTTGAAAAGATCATCACCAATCAGGCGGCAAGAGTCGCAGACCTTGAGGATGTCGACGAAGAAACGCTCTCACTGATTACGATCCACGATCTCGAGGATCTGGATGAGAATGATTGTGCTGAGGAGGAAGAATAATATGTTTGGTCATTTTAAGCTGGTAGTTATTTGCTTTGCGCTCTTTGGGTTTGTGCTTTTGTATGGTTATGTGAAATCAGGGACAAAGAAGACGCAGGAGCCCGATGAGAAAAAAAGCGAATCGAGCACCAAAAAAGAACAAGACGAAGAGTAACATATATGCTATCATTTAGGTGTAAAAGCTCATGGAAGGAGGGCTATGAATATGGCACAGAAATATTGTTGCAAAGCATGTGATTACGTTTACAATCCACAGAAGGGTGACCTCGAAGGCGGCGTTGCTCCTGGAGTAGCTTTTGAAGATCTTCCAGAAAACTGGATCTGTCCAGAATGTGGAGTAGGTAAAGAATACTTCGAACCAGTAGGCGTAAAAGAAGAATAATTGACATTAAAAAAGCGCTGCCTGTGTGGCAGCGCTTTTTTATTTGGAATGATTATCTTAATACTTCCACTTAACCTTATAGTAACCAGATGACTTCTTTCCAGGAGCGACCTTAACATAATAGGTGCCCTTTGGTGCATAGAACATTGTCAGCTTAATACCAGAATTGTTGTAGTAGACAGTATTAGGTCCATAGTACTTCTTTCCGCCCTTATAAATCGTGACTTTCAGCTCGTTGTTGGTTGCTCCTTTAAGGATGACCTTAAAAGTCTTATTGTTCTTGGACTTTTTGATCTTGAACCACTGTGCCTTTGTGCTTCCGGCGACAATCACACCCTTCTTATACTTGCCCTTTTTCAGAGTAGCTGCTTTGGATTTGGACTTTCCGCTCTTGTTAGCCCAGGCGACATTCTTTACATATACTAAATAGCCATCGGCACTCAAGTAAGTTGGTGTTTTAACACTGACCTTATACTTGCTGTATTTCTTCACGCCGAAAACAGGATCGTAAAGATCGCTCTTTTGGGATCCAAGAAGCGTTCCGCCTGACGTTCTCAGCGACGATGTAGTGTAGTCGTCTGTAACAATTTTGAAATATCCGGATTTCGATGCAGTGCAGTAATAAGAGCTTGTAGTATCAGCAGCAGCGCAGGCGCCGTAAACCGTGTTCGGCTTTATTGTGCCGCCATTTGTTGCAGCTGCGTAATTGTTTATCAAAAGCGTTACCCGTATTTTTGATGTATCGGAAAAGGACCAACTCTTAAATTCAACACCAACGTAGTATGTGCCCGTAGTCGGGACGTTAAAATATTCAGCACCGCTGTAAGTATGCTTCAGGTCTTCATAGACGTACATGTCATCTGCACTTAATTTCTGAGTAAGCGCCTTGTCTTTATAGATATTGAGATATCCCAAGGCAGAAGAATTGCTTACGTAATTATTCTGGTTGGCATAGATACCAACAACTCCGGCATTTAGATTCACTACATAATAAGACTTGCCTTCAGAAGAACGATCCATATAGTTTTTCGTGCCCGACCAAATCTTGGATGGACTTGATACATAGTTTACAGCACCTTGACCGTGATTGTACGGTCCTTTTACAGGTTCCTGAGCGGCGCCAATGCTTTCGGCGTCATATTGGTCTTCGATTTGTTTGAAGTACTCTTCCTGATCGCTTGGTGCAATTGGCGGTTCGTCTACATCTTGTTCTTCGACTTCGACACTGACCTTCTGATTAGAATCGACAGTTTCAGGTTCATCCGCGAACGCAATCGCCGGGGTAAAAACAACAACCATCATCAGCGACAGCATTACGGACAGCAGTGATTTGACTGCAACATGTTTCATTTTTTTATACACTCCTCTCTAGACTGGAAATAAAAAATCGGATTAAGGTTCCGATTGACCCTAAATCATCTAACGGATGTGTATATTGTACTACAAGAGCCGCTCTAACTGCAAGAAAAAACACAACAGTCTATTAAGATATTAAAGCGGCAGAACGATAAAGAAGCACTGCCTAAATATAATAAATCGGGTCACGGCTTCCCAGCAGATCGCTTAGTTTCTTGCTGTAAAAGAATTCGTGAATCATCTGGTAGTACTCTTTCCACATTGGCAGCGTCAGGCACTCGTCCGCTCTCGGGCAGACCTCCGCATCTTCCGCAAGGCAGGCGACAGGGGCAAGCGTCCCTTCCATCAGTTCCAAAATCTCGCCGACCGTATAGTCTTCCGGCTTCCTGCAAAGGCTGTAGCCCCCGCCTTTGCCGCTCACTCCGTTCAGGAGTCCGGCTCTTACCAGGTCTTTTACGATCGTCTCCAGATATTTCTTTGATATTTCCTGCCTGTCGGCAATGCTTTGAAGGGGGATGTTGCCTTCACCTTCATGCTGCGCCAGATCGATCATCACGCGCAGCGCATAGCGGCCTCTCGTTGAAATCATACTTGTCTCCTTTTATATTACCTATTTTACTACAAGGTAAAAGGCCTTAACAAGAAAAATCATTAAATACCTATTGACATGGTAGGTAAGTAGTGTTAATATGGCATCACACAAACCGTAACAACAATCGTTATAGGGAATAATCACATACTACAAAAGGAGATAAAATGAGCGAATACAAATTTGAGACTTTGCAATTACACGTAGGGCAGGAGCAGGCGGATCCGGCAACAGATGCCAGGGCGGTTCCAATCTATGCGACGACGGCGTACGTGTTCCACAGCGCACAGCACGCTGCGGACAGATTCGGCCTGGCAGACGCAGGCAACATTTACGGCAGACTGACCAACTCCACACAGGATGTTCTGGAGCAGAGGGTGGCGGCGCTCGAGGGAGGAAGCGCGGCACTGGCACTCGCATCAGGCGCAGCGGCTATTACGTACACGATTCAGGCGTTGGCGGCGAACGGAGGACACATCGTTGCGCAGAAGACGATCTACGGAGGAACCTTCAACCTTCTGGAGCACACCCTTCCGCAGTACGGCATTGAGACGACCTTCGTTGACGCACATAACCTGGCGGAAGTGGAGAGCGCCATCAAGGAAAACACCAGAGCAATATTTCTGGAAACCCTCGGGAACCCGAACAGCGATATTCCTGACATCGATGCAGTCGCGGAGATCGCGCACAGAAACGGGCTGCCCCTCGTCATCGACAACACCTTCGGGACGCCATACCTGATTAGACCGATCGAGCACGGCGCGGATATCGTGGTTCATTCAGCAACCAAGTTCCTGGGTGGGCACGGAACAACCCTCGGTGGTATAATAGTTGAGGCAGGCAAGTTCGACTGGAAGGCAGGCGGCAAGTTCCCGAACATCGCAGATCCGAACCCGAGCTATCACGGCGTATCTTTTTACGACGCGGTGGGACCTGCAGCCTTTGTTACATACATCAGGGCGATACTGCTTCGAGATACCGGGGCGACGATCTCGCCGTTCAGCGCGTTCCTGCTTTTGCAGGGTGTGGAAACGCTCTCGCTGAGGCTCGACCGTCATGCGGAGAATACGAAGAAGGTCATCGAATACCTGGATGGACATCCGCAGGTCAGTAAGGTCAATCACCCGTCACTGCCGGATCATCCGGACCACACGCTGTACGAGAAGTACTTCCCGAATGGGGGAGGATCTATATTCACCTTCGATATCAAAGGCGGACAGGAGGAAGCGTGGAAGTTCATCGACGGACTTGAGATATTCTCACTGCTGGCCAACGTGGCGGATGTCAAGAGTCTGGTGATCCACCCGGCATCGACCACCCATTCCCAGCTGACCGAGGAGGAACTGCTGGATCAAAACATCAAACCGAGCACGATCAGACTCTCGATCGGCACGGAGCACATAGACGATATCATTGCGGATCGGGAGAGAGGATTCGCTGCAGCGAAATAAGGAGGAAATACAATGTCAAAAATCTACAAGGGAGCAATTGAACTGATTGGGAATACACCATTGGTGGAACTGAGTAATATAGAAAAAGACCTGGGTCTGGAAGCAAGACTGCTCGTCAAACTGGAGTACTTCAATCCGGCCGGAAGCGTCAAGGACAGAGTCGCGAAGGCAATGATCGAAGACGCCGAAGCAAAAGGGGTTTTAAAAGAAGGGGCAGTTATCATAGAGCCGACATCCGGCAATACGGGAATCGGACTTGCGGTCGTTGCCGCAGCGAAGGGCTACCGTGCAATCCTGACCATGCCGGAGACCATGAGCGTCGAGAGAAGAAACATCCTCAAGGCTTACGGTGCGGAGATCGTCCTCACCGAAGGCGCGAAGGGCATGAAGGGCGCCATCGAGAAGACTGAGGAACTGGCAAAGGAGATTCCTGGCGGATTCATTCCGGGACAGTTCGTCAACCCGGCAAATCCGGCCATTCACAAAGAAACGACCGGTCCGGAGATCTGGAACGATACAGACGGCGAGGTCGATATCTTCCTTGCCAGCGTCGGAACCGGCGGAACGATCACGGGAACCGGCGAGTACCTGAAGGAACAAAACCCTGCCGTCAAAGTCATAGCCATCGAGCCGTCGGATTCACCGGTGCTGTCAGGAGGACAGCCTGGACCGCATAAGATCCAGGGCATCGGCGCGGGATTCATTCCTGACGTGCTGAACACAGATGTATATGATGAGATATACAAAGCTACCGGCGATGAGGCCTTTGCAGCCGCCAAGTACCTGGCGAAGACCGAAGGGATCTCTGTCGGCATATCGGCAGGCTCTGCGCTGAGCGCAGCCATTGAGTACGCGAAGAAGCCGGAGAATAAAGGCAAGACCATCGTGGCTCTGCTGCCTGACAGCGGCGACAGATACTACTCAACGCCTCTGTTTACAGAATAATACGTTTGAAAGATATAGCGGAAACCAAAAAAGATCTGCAACCTCTTGCAGATCTTTTTGTTACATAAAGCCATTCCTTTGGTTACACATACAATAGAACGACTTGACGATATCACTACATCGTGATATAATGACCTTGGGTTGGGTATGTATTTTCAGCAATCAGAACACAATCCACTTGAGAAATAGAGGTGATAATATGTTTCACAAAATAAAATCAGTCAGTGCTCTTCCGGACTATTATCTGTTTGTTCAGTTTTCGGAGGGCATTACAAAAAAATACGATGTCAAATTGTTGTTTGAACGTTGGAAGCCCTTTAGGGAATTCCAGAGGAATCCCGAGTTGTTCAATGGCGTGCAAGTTGATACTGGCGGATATGGGGTTGTTTGGGATGATAACCTCGACTTAGGATGCGAGGAATTGTATGAAAACGGGAAGACTGTCAAAACACCATTTGATGGGTTGCTGGCATTCTCGGACGCCACAAAATTGTGGGGGTTAAATGAGAGTACGCTGCGAAAAGCGATTGCCTATGGTAAATTGATAAATGGCATCGATGTATGTAAATATGGTAAGCAATGGGTAATATCTATGGATGCAATGAGGAGAGAATATGGTCAACCGAAATAGTAAGATGACTACAAAAAAGAAAATAGCTATAGCTGCAGGCATACTAATAATTATCGCGGTTGCGGTAATATGGTTCCATAACAGGACAGCCTCATTCGAAAGCCTTCCGGAGGCAGAGCATGCTGATGTTACGAACGCATCGGGAGATTTCTCGGAGCAGTCTCAGCTTTACTTTGAATACATTGGGACGTATTTGAAGGACCGTTCCGGCAGAGCCGGCGACCATGACAATGCGCAGCAGTGGATCGTTTCCGAGCTTGAAAAGGCGGGATACGATTCATCTCAGATCACATTGCAGGACATTCCTGATTGCTACGGCAAAAACATCATCCTCCGCGTCGAGGGGAAAGACCCGTCAAAGATGATCATCGCAGGAGCTCACTACGATGGGGATGGCGTTGGGGATAACGGCTCCGGAACCGCCTTGCTTCTTGCGACTGCACGCGGACTGCAGAAGCAAAAGCTCCCCGTGACGACAGTCTTCGTATTCTTTGACGAGGAGGAAAGCGGTCTATTCGGATCGGAAGCCTTTGCAGATTCACTGACGAAGAAAGAAGCAAAATCAACGATCTACATGATCAATATCGATGCGATCGGATTCGGTGACTACTGCAATCTGTACAGCGGCATTGCGGATGAGGACAACGGGGAAGTCACGCAGCTTGAAGCCTATGACTACGCCTGTGATATTGCGAGGACACAGGGACTGAACGTATATGGTCCGGAGGATCTGGACGGATATTACGCGAAACACGGCAAGGGACCGAAGCTTGATCCGAAGGGACTGTTCACGAATCCGTGGACGCCTGCAAACCCGGCCCCTGAGAATACGGTTGATGAGTCTTTGCACTACTATTCCCCGATGACGATTCCGGCAAGCGACCATGTGCCGTTTATGGAAAGGGGAATCCCGTATCTCTACTTCGAGGCGACGAACTGGTATATGAAATCGAACAATGACGACATCGCATACATCGGGTATACGGATGTTGGGGACGAATCCGTGGGCGACGGCGGAATCATCATGAATACGGAGTATGACACGCTGGAGACGATGGCGGAGTACTATCCGGGGCGCTCGCTGGAGCACTTCAGGTTATACTCTCCGCTGCTGACTGAGCTGATCATGAAACCGATGCAGTAACACAAGCACATACAAAAACCACAGCAAGTGGATCAGTTAGTATCACAGGCTATCTCGCAGCCTCGTTTGCAGAAAGAGCTGCTGCCTTGCTAGGTGGAGCAGGGGCAGCATGGTCGTTAGTGGAGATAAGCAATGCAATATATGAGTACATTGAGTATGATACCTGGAACAAAATGTACAAAAAACTGCATAACAGTGATAAATACAATTATGTTAAAATAAAATACAGGTGGAAATGGCACGGAGGTCATAAGTGTTATTACCCATCGGGTAAAGAGGTTGTTGGATATTATAAGAATAAATAATGGAGGAGATGTGCAACGATGAAAAGAATAAAAAGTGTGTGGATACTATTACCAGGGTATCTCGTTGCCGGTACAGAAGGTGTTCTCCTGTCTTTACAAAACGGATTAGACATAAGGCCGGTTATAGCTGCTGGAGTGTGTGGCATCCTATTAACGCTTTTGATGCTCTTAATAATTGTGCATAAAGGTGTGACTAACAGAAATAGTATCTTTTTTATGGTTGTCGCAAGCGCGCTTTTCTTACTGTATTTACTTCTTGTGATTTTTAGATATATTCTGTATTAAACGGCGCAGAGTATTTAAGTTATAGTATGAGGGCGGTCGTCCGAAAATAGGGCGACCGTTTTTTTGTTTTCAGCGGCATTTGCTCTAGACAAAGGCTTAAACGCGGAAATAGGTCCAACCGCGTTGTAACAAAAGCACCTGTGGGTTGTTCCGCGAAAGATTAGGCGCGTATGGTATAATGGGTGTATAAGGGGGAATATGGCAAGGGAGGAAGATAGAGATGCCACTTAATATTATTCGAAACGACATATCAAAAGTCAGCGCAGACGCCATTGTTAACACGGCGAATCCGCAGGTTGCCATTGGGGCAGGTGTGGACAGCACGATTTATGAAGCGGCGGGAGCGGACAAGCTTCTTGCAGAGCGTGCGAAGATAGGACCGATGGAGCCCGGACAGGCGGCGGAGACACCGGCTTTTGATCTCGACGCGAAATACATCATTCACACGGTGGGGCCGGCCTGGGAGGGCGGCGGCCATGGAGAATATGAGGACGTTGCGAACTGCTACCGCAATTCTTTGAATCTTGCCGATGAACTGGGCTGCGAATCCATCGCATTCCCGCTGATTTCCACGGGGACCCTCGGCTTCCCGAAGGATGAGGCGCTGAGAATCGCTATCAGCGAAATCAGCTCATTCCTGTTTACACATGACATGAACGTCTACATGGTCGTTTATGACAAGGAGTCCTTTGTCATCTCGGGTAAAGCCTTCTCGGACATCAAAACCTATGTGGAGGAGGCGGAAGTCAGTAAGCGTCTTGAGGAACTGCGCAGACACAGGGCGTATAGCGCCCGGCGGACTCGTGATGACATTAACTACTCTGCCGGCGGAACCAGCCTGACATACCGAAGAATAGATAGACATCGCAGGAAAGTCGAGGAAGAGGCTCTGAAGGAGACGGAAGTTAGTCTTTATGAGCCTTGGGAACCTGAAGGGGCAGCCCAGGAGAAGTTGGAGAACGATGACGCCTACTGCATGGATTTCGAGGAAGATGGGATTCCGACAGAAGTTACCCTTAGCGCTGATTTTCTTCCTGACTTCCACGGCGAAGCAGCAGAAGGCATAAAAAGGGTTCTCAAGGGGAAAGGTGAGACCTTCCAGGAGATGCTCTTCCGCATCATCGATCTCAAAGGCCTGAAGGATCCGGAAGTCTATAAACGGGCCAATATCGACAGGAAGCTTTTCTCGAAAATCCGCAGCGACGCCAACTATAAGCCGTCCAAGCGGACGGTGCTGGCTCTGGCGGTTGCGTTAAAGCTGAATTTGGATGAGACCCTGGATTTGCTGGCCAGAGCAGGGTACACGCTTTCATCCGCCAATAGATTCGACCTGATCGTCGGCTACTGTATCACGCACAGAATCTATAACATATATGATATAAACACGTATCTGTTTGACTTCGACGAGCCTTTGCTCGCCGGATAAAAATGTCGCATCCCATGCGACCATTTGCCTTTGTCAGGATGCTATGATACCCCCAGAAGTTAGAAAAAGGGTAACAAAAGGGAGGTAGTTATCATGGCAAAGAATACAGAGAACAAGAAGGACAAGAAAGTAGAAGTCGTTTTCATCATGGACAGAAGCGGATCCATGAGCGGTCTTGAAGACGACACCATCGGCGGTTTCAACTCCATGCTCAAAGAGCAGAAAGAGGACGGGGGAGAAGTCACCTGGTCGACAGTTCTGTTTGACACCAGACACGAAGTGATCCACAACAGAGTTCCGATCGAGAAGGTAGAGCCGCTCACTGAGAAGGAGTATTACACCAGGGGATGTACGGCTCTGCTGGACGCAGTGGGAAGAGCGATCAACCATATCGGCATGTGTCATAGGCATGCAAAGGCCGAGGACGTTCCTGACAACACGATATTCGTCATTACGACCGATGGGTACGAAAACTCCAGTAGAGAATACAGCTACGAGAAGGTCAAGAAGATGATCGAACTCGAAAAGGAAAAGTTCGGATGGGAGTTCATCTTCCTCGGAGCAAATATTGATGCGGTCAGCGAAGCAGCGCGTATAGGAATTCCTGAAAGCCGAGCGGCAACGTATATTAACGACGGTGAGGGCATCACCAAGAACTTCACCACCGCAGGAAGAGCCATCATGGAAATGAAGTGTAATAGCGAACTGGACGAAGATTGTCTGGAAGAGGTCTGGGCTGACTTCGAAGCCCGCGGCGGAAGAAGCAGAGGCCGCAAGAGATAAACACAAAGACAAACAAGGAGGACATGAGCATGGCATGGAATAACGAAGTGCTGAATCTGTTTGAGCAGCTGTCACAGATCCCGAGAGAATCGGGAAACGAGAAGACCGTCAGTGACTGGATCAGGGATTGGGCTTTGGAGCGCGGTCTCGAGGTTCGTCAGGACGACATCTGGGATCTGCTCATCACAAAACCGGCATCCAAGGGGTATGAGGATCATCCGCCCGTGCTCATGCAGGCGCACATAGACATGGTCTGCGAAAAAGATAGTGACAGCGACCATGATTTCAGCAAGGATCCGATTCGTTTCAAGACGGACGGAGACTGGATCGTTTCGGCGAGCGGAACGACGCTGGGTGCAGACAACGGTGTCGGCGTAGCTGCCGCCATGGCGGTCCTGGGGGACAAAGACCTGCCGCATCCGCCGTTGGAGGTGGTTTTCACCGTGCAGGAAGAGACGACCTTTGCCGGTGCGGAATCGGTCGACGTGAGCAGCTGTAAGGCGAAGCGTATGATCAACCTGGATCACGCCGATGAGCGTGAACTGATCGTTGGAAGTTGCGGAGGAACAGGCGTCATATTCACGATGCCGCTTGAACGGGAAGGGAACGTCCCGGAAGGAAAGCAGGCGTTTCTGATTAGAGTAAGCGGCTTGAAGGGCGGCCACTCCGGCGAAGACATTCACCGGGGCAGAGGCAACGCCATCAACCTGCTCCTGCGACTGCTGGAAAATGCAGACGTCAGCATCGTTTCCATCACGGGAGGTACTAACAGACTGGCGATTCCTAGAGAAGCGGAGGCTGTCGTGTTCGCTTCTGATGCAAAGGCTTTGCAGGAGACTGTTGCGGAAGCAGAGGCAGTCTTCCGCAAGGAATACGGACAGGCGCCGGATCTGGCAATTACAGTCGAAAGTGCTGCAGAAACCGGTGCGCCGCTGACGGAAGAGGCATTCCGCAAGATCGCTTCGGCGGTCAGACTGTATCCGAACGGTATCGCGCAGATGAACGGCAACCTGGAGGGACTCGTCGAAAGCTCCGACAATATCGGAATCATTTCCACGGAAGGGGATGTCCTGACGCTGACGTCGGAAGTACGAGGGGCATATCAGTCCACCGTGGCGGATATTACCAAAACGATTGAAGCCCTCGCAGAAATCATGGGTGCGGAAGTCGAGTACTTCGGCGGCTATGTCCCATGGGAGTTTGAAGCCGAGTCCGAGCTGAGAAACCTGGCGGTGGGATTATACAAAGAGATGTTCGGCGGAGAGATGAAGCAGCTGGCATTGCATGCCGGCCTCGAGTGCGGATTCTTCGCGGAGAAGATTCCTGGTCTGGACCTGATTTCCATCGGTCCTGATTGTCAGTATTTCCATTCGCCGCAGGAAAGAGTGAGCATCACATCCATCGGCCATTTCTACGAATTCCTGAAGGCACTGCTGGCCAGACTCTAAGGCGATACGGAGAACACTGCAGAATACAGACAATAAAAAACGGCGGGTCCGCAATGTGCGGATCCGCCATTTCAGTTTTGACTATTCGCTTTTCTTCAGTTCGTCGATTTTTTCCGTAATCTTTTCATCGATGTCGGTCTTGTCCAGAACTTCCTTGGCCTTTTCCTTTAGCCTGTCATCGAGATCGGTCTTGTCGAGGGCGCCTTCTACAGCTTCCTTGCCCTTGCCGGCAAGATCCTTTGCCTTGGCTGCCAGCTTCTCATCCAGATCAGTCTTGTCGAGAGCTCCGTCAGCCTTCTTTGCCAGATTTTTTGCTCCTGCAACGATCTTTTCATCGATGTCAGTCTGATCCAGCTTCGCCTTGATCTTTTCGTCTACGTCAGTCTTTTCGAGCAGCTCGTCTGCCTTTGCCTTGACCTTTTCATCGAGATCAGTCTTTTCGAGAGCAGCGTCTGCTTTGCCAAACAGTTTATCAAAAAAACCCATTTCAATTCTCCTTTCAAACAGTACTGTATACATGCATATTATATTGTAATTAAACGTACAATTCAACCTACTGCTGCTTTAGTTTCTTCAAGTAGTTCAAAGCTATGCCGATGATGTACTTTTTCATGATAGCATTCTTCCTCTTGAATAATTATAAATCATTACTGTTTTGCGGTAAAGTGTGTTAAACTATAACAAAACTTAAAAAGCTAACGTTTTTACACACCAAGGAGGGACGAAATGGAACTGAAATATTATAAATGCAGCCACTGCGGCAACATCATCACTTTTGCAAAAGCATCAGGCGTACCTGTCATGTGCTGCGGTCAGCCAATGGAAGAAATGGTACCGGGCACAACAGACGCGGCGCTTGAGAAACACGTGCCGGCCGTTGAAGCAAAGGACGGCTGCGTATTCGTGAAAGTCGGCGAAGTAGAACACCCGATGCTCGAGGAACACTACATTGAATGGATCGCTCTGCAGACGAAGCAGGGAGTTCAGACGAAGTATCTGAAGCCGGGCGAAAAGCCGGAGGCGTGCTTCTGCGTCTGTGAAGGGGACGAGGTTGAAGCGGTATTCGAACACTGCAACCTGCACGGCCTTTGGAAGAAATAGAACAGACTCAGGAAGAAACAAGGAAGCAACATGGACAAATTCTTAAAAGATAAAGCAGAAGAGCAGCTCAAAGGCATTACGAAAGTCATCCTTGAGGACTACAAGCAGGGAAGAGACATCGACAAGATGAATGTCTTCGAGCAGCCGGACAGAGAGGTTATCATCGACATCGTGAACAAGATGCTCAACATCCTGTTCCCGGGCTATTACCGCGATGGAACCTATAAGTTTTATAACCTGAAGAACAAGATTTCAGTGCTGATTGAGGACGTCATGTACAACCTCACCGGTCAGATCGCCATCGCATTGGAATACGATGACGAGCTGAAAAGCGAGGAGGGCATGGCGACCATGGGCGACGCATGCATCAGCGTTCGCTCGCAAATGCTTTCCGTCGAGTTTTTTAAGAGGGTGCCAAAGATCCGTCACATGGTGAACACGGACCTGCAGGCGACTTTCGACGGAGATCCCGCAGCTGATAACAAAGAGGAAATCGTACTTTGTTATCCGGGACTTCTGGCCAGCACGATCTACAGAATCGCTCACGAGCTGAGCAGTCTTGGCGTGCCAATGATTCCGAGAATGATGACGGAATATGCCCACAATATTACCGGCATCGATATCCATCCGGAAGCAACTATCGGCGAGTACTTTTTCATAGATCACGGCACGGGCGTTGTCGTCGGATCGACTTCGATCATCGGCAAGCACGTGAAGGTCTATCAGGGTGTGACCATCGGTGCGCTTTCGACTAAGGAAGGCCATGCGCTCCACGGCGTGAGACGTCACCCGACCATTGAGGACAATGTGACGATCTACTCAGGCGCAACGATTCTTGGCGGAGAGACGATCATCGGCGAGGGTTCAGTCATCGGCGGTAACGTCTTCCTGACGAAGTCGGTTGCACCGGGGACGCGCATCAATGCACAAAACCAGGAAGAGTCTTGATGAGCGATAACAATCGAATTGAATCAATTTCTTGCTATTAACAAAGGAAAAGAGGTGGACTATGAACAAAAGGAAATGGAGTAAATTTCTTGTCGCCATCCTTTGCCTGACCATGTCCGTATGGGCACTGGCGGGATGCGGAGGCAACTCCGGCGGAGAAGAGGAGGCGGCAGATGACAATGTCTACACAGCCAGTGAAGTTACCTCTGATCTGTCTATGGCTGATGAAGTATCAGCGTACTATGACGCGATCGATATGGATTTTGCATATGATCTGACCCATGAATTGGCATATAGTGAAGATCTGGCTGACTTCCTCGGATGGAGATCTGCAGGTTCGGATTCTGAGCACAAGTGTGCAGATTTCCTGGCAAAGAAGATGGAAGAAATCGGACTGCAGAATGTCGATAAAGTCGGCACACAGTGCGACAAGTTCCAGTTCAACAAGTCATCCCTGACAATCAAGGATACTGATATTGAACTGACACCTGCATCCTATCAGGTAAACGGTACTAACGGAGATCTGACTGCAGAGATCGTCAATGTGGGAACCGGATTTGAAGCGGACTACGAAGAGGCCGGCGATGTTACCGGTAAGATCGTTCTGGCGAAGGTAGACCAAAGCAACGAAGCATGGATCGATGGATACGCTAAGATGGCTCATTCAAAGGGCGCGGCAGCTATCGTAACATGGGCTGACAGCGGCTACGGCGAAGCAGGAACAGATTCCGTCAACGTACAGGACGTCTGCTGCGCAGACCTGCTGCCAACAACAGCAATCAGCGCAGATGAGGCGGCAACAATAATCGACGCTATCAAGGCAGGCAACACTGAGTGCACACTCAATGTTGATGCAGAGATGGTTGACGACGGCGGCACTACTTACAATGTTGTCGGCATGATCCCTGGCAAGAATCACGATCAGAAGATCATCGTTTCAGGGCACTATGACAAGTACTGGTATGGATTCCAGGACGACTGCGCGGCAATCGGTCTGGTATTCGCTGTTGCAAAGGGCATGGTGGACTCCAAGTACGAACCTGAAAACGACATTTACTTCATCTGCCACGGCGGTGAAGAATGGGGTTCCACAGACTGCATGTACGACTGGACAACAGGTGCCTGGGGCATGTGCATGCATGAGGGATATGCTGACGATGTCCTCGCAATGATCAACTGTGAGCTTCCTGCATTTAAGAACGAAAACGGTCTGCAGGTCGTATCCGTTCCTGAATTCTTCAAGATGGTCAGCAACATGTATGACAGAGGCCTGCTCATCACAAATGGTGAGACGTTCTTTACGAAGGACAATGTTGAAACAACGACTATGGAAGACGGCATCTCCTACAGAGAAGCCGGCGTTCCTTACTTCCTTAACGGATTTGAAGGATCAAACTTCATGGTGGAGAGATATCACACTGCGTATGATGATGAAGGAACCTATGATGCAGATACGTTCCAGACGAACATCGACTGGTACGGTGCATATGCGATCTACGTTGATACAGAACCGGCTCTCGAACTCGACCTGACGGCTACAGCCAAGGAACTGAAGAGGGAGTGTAACGCAGATTACGCTGCAGAAGCAGGTGTAGATGTTGAAGAATATCAGGCTGCAGTTGATAATCTTAAGGAGGCAGGCAAGGCTTTGAATCAGAAGATCAAGGCATGCAACGCTGCATATGAGGAAGCAGTTGCCAACGAAGATGGCGAGACGATCAAGAAAGCCCGCGAAGAAGGCGCAGCTCTGAACAAGACTTCACTGGAAGCATTCCAGATGATACAGGATGACTTCCTCAATGTCACTGACTTTGGGGCACACTATGGACACGGTCCTGTAGACAACAATGTTGGATGCATTGATGGAACGCTCAAGGGACTTGAAAATGGCATTCTCTGGTCCGAAGAAGAAGACGGGTCCGGTGCTTGCGACAATGCTTATCAGCTGAATTCGGCGATCGAGTACAACTACTGCATATTCAGCAAGGAAGTTGCCGATGGTACGACGAGCGAATATGAGAAATCATATTACAAGAACAAAGATCACGCTCAGTGGGGATGGAACCACCAGCCGGCAATCGTTCACACTGGTGAAGCATCCTACGCTCTGTTCCACGCAGAAACGGTTGATGATCTTGACATGGATGCCATTACGAAGATCTACAAAGATGCACGTGAAGGCGCACTCGATGCAATCGCTGACTACTGCAAGCAGGAAATCAAGGATATGAACGATATCGCTGATTTCGTAAATGGAGCCCTGTAAGGGGGAACTGCAGGCGGGGAGTTTGCAAAAGCAGACTTCCCGCTTTTTTATTTTAAATTGAGACTGCCGACACAGCCATTATTGTTGTATGGGAAAAGTGCAGGCTGTGTTATAATTAATGTATAAAGATTCCTTATAATTAATATAGTTAAGGAGAAAAGAAAATGAGGCAGAGTTTTATCAAATCAACAGCAATCATACTTTCAATTATAATGGCGCTGACGGTATTCCCGCTTTTAGGCGGAATGCAAGGCACACAGGCGGTCTATGCGGAAAATGAGTATGATATTTCAATTACACCGGAGAATGGTTATTGGACCCTCTTTTCAGATGACGATTACAAGAAGTATGAGGTCCGTGCCCAGGGAGGCACAGAAAACTGTAAACTTGAGGTTAATGTTAGAACGGGCTATTCAGGCTGGGAAAACTGGGATGAAGTGCTTCCAGAAGAAGTCGGAGACGATGATCTCTGGTCATTTTATGATGGTAAGTTGAGCATGGACGGCACGGCCATATTCAATTACTTGAAAGATTCGGGCTACACGACCATAACAATCGCGGCGGCTTTAATTGAGTATGACGACGATGAAGAAAATGAAGAAGAACAAGAACCGGTAATACATGCGCTGAAGACAGTAGACGTCAATGTCAGCGAACCGGTTTGGAGCTACAACTTTGCCGGTGATGCCAGCGATATGTTCAAGGGAACAACAAGGAAGATTATGCCGGAGAACATTCATTGGCGTGTTGTCAATGCAGACAATCCCGGCGGATACAGTGGAGAAGAATGCGAAACAATCCAAAAGGTTACGTCCTCTGATAAAAACATTATTTCAGCTGTAAACTACACAGATTATTGGAAATTGACAGCAAAGAGCGTCGGAGAGGTTGACCTTACAATCAAGTTCAGGGCAAAAGAATACGGTCCTACAGCGGAAGTAGTGGTTCCTGTCAAGGTAAGCACGAAACGTGTGACAGGGGAGATCTACAACGACAAGGAACGGTACTTTGCTGTCCCGGACGATGAACCGATTGCATTACATGCAAAAGGGAAATACGAAACATCTTCCGGAACCAGAGACAGCAGCAATATCGATTACGCGTGGTTTGCAGATGATAATGACACCAATTATATCGAGGTCGTTGAGGACGAAAATGATCCTTCCAAGGCGACAGTTTTCTTCAAGAAGGTCGGCATTCAGGAACCTCGTACCGTTAAAGTGTGGGTAGAAATGACCTACACAAAAAACGGAACAACAGGAAGGGCATTTCACGATTGGATCACTTTGACACCGCAGTATTACAAGCTCTATCCAGATGGGGACAATGGTGAAATTGACAACATCCACATCGGACAGACAATCACCATTCATCCGCAGCTCAAACTCTGCAGATACAACGAAGCAACGGAGAAGGCAGAACAGATTCCTGTAGTAGATGATGTTGAATATAGAGCTGATACGCAGGGATACGAGTCCTATATGACAGTCAAGTCAAAGGGGAACGGAACCTTTGAGGTAAAACGCTTAAAGAAAAATGGCGCTTACCTCCACATAGAGGCGAATATTGGAGATGACGAGTATCCGCTGCCAATTTATTTCAACCCTATCAGGACGGACCTTAAATATTACACAATAGAGGTTTCCGACCTGGAAAACGGACACTGCTTCTATCTTGATTCCCCTGAGCAGACGCAAACGCCGTCAATCAAGTTGGTTGATCGTAAGTACAATTACGTATTGCCAACAGCGGAGTACAAACTGACAGTCAAAAAGCTGGCGAACAATGGGTTCCCTGCAAAGACTTCTTCCAGCAATGTATTCAGGTTTGATTATAACCCAGATAATCCGAACGCCAAGGGAAGCGGAATCGCCACATACACGGTCGCCGCTTCTGCGACTGCCTCAAATACACACGGATTTACGGGCAGTGCAAAACCTGCAGTGGATAAGATCGACGTATACAGCAACAAAACTTTGACTGCACCGGCCGGAACGGTAACAGTCAGTGATGAGTTTGCCCAGTACAAGAAATCTTCAACTCTGTTTGCAGCAAGGTATGACCTTCCGGCAGGAGTGAGATGGAAGCAGTCGGACTTCATCGTTAAAGTTGGAAAGAATCAGGATGTGCTGGACGATTCAAAATACAACCTGAGATACAAGAACATATCCCCGGGATCGGCGGGAGAAATAGTGGATGAATTTCCAACAAAGGCCGGTGCATATGACTGCATCGTGACCGGACAAGAGGAATATTATGGCTCTCAAACGATAGATGTTTTTATCGGCAAGACGAATCCGGCGGTCGTAAAAGTGTCGCCGAAAACAGTGAGGGTCAAAAAACTCAAGAAAAAGGCTCTTTCAGTTAGCCCTATTTCAATTACGAAAAAGGTTGGAACGGTGAAGTGTACGAAACTTTCGGGAAGCAACAAGCTTACAGTCAAATCAAACGGCAAGGTTGTTGTTAAGAAAAAGACCAAGAAGGGTACATACACAGCCATGGTAAAAATAGTCCTTGGCGGCACCTCCACCTATGCTCCGGAAATGAAAAAAGTCAAGATCACCGTCAAAGTCAAGAAGTAACAGCGGCACGTGAATTGAGACGAAGAACGACAACAAACAAAGACCCTGCAGAATGATTCTGCAGGGTCTTTCTGTTTGCTTGATTGTGCTTACTTCATGCGGGCAAGCACTTCGACGACCAGATCCCAGGTCCTCTGCGTTGAGCTGATAGACAGCCGTTCGTTCGGCGTGTGCACGTCCTTGACGTCAGGTCCGATTGAGACACAGTCAAGTCCGGGCATCTTTCCTGCGAAGTAGCCGCATTCCAGACCGGCGTGTATCGCTTCGATCACCATGTCTTTGCCATACAGGTCTTTGTAGACCTCGCAGACCAGATCGCGAAGCGGTGAAACCGCCGCATACTCCCAACCAGGATAAGGGCCTTCTGTTCTGAGCGAGCCGCCGAGAACTCTGATCTGATTATCGAGTCTGCGTACGAGCATCTCGCGTTCAGTGTCCACAGAGCTGCGGATGCAGAATGTGTACTCGAGATGATCGCCGTTCGTTCTCAGAATACCGAGGCTAAGTGATGTCTGCGGAAGTCCGTCAATTCCCTGCGTCATCTTCTCGATGCCGTTCGGCGTTCCGGTCAGATAAGCTGTCGCTCTGAGGGATGATGCCTCATCCAGCGGCGCTTCCTCTGCGGAAGTTTCCGTAAGCGTCAGTTTGAAATCAGGGTCGATTTTGAACTCGTGCGCAAAGATCTCTCTGTACTCGTCGCAAAGAGCCTTGACCTTATCGCCATCCGGCGACACGATAACTGCCTTTGCAGAAACAGGGATAACGTTGTCAGCCACGCCGCCATCGATCGTAATGATTCTGGCGCCTGCCAGATCCTGCAGCTCGAACAAAAGCCTGCCGAGCGCTCTGATGGCGTTCTCTCCGCCGATGATGATCTCTGTCCCGGAGTGACCTCCGATCAGTCCAGAGACTCCAATCTCAAAAGCCTGTCCATCGTAAGCCTCTCTGGTAACAGGAAGCTCAGCGATAGCGCTGACACCGCCTGCACAGCCTACGGTAAGGATGCCTTCGTCTTCGGAGTCGACATTGATGAATCTCTTGCCCTTGAGCGGTGAAACATCAATAGCTTCCGCGCCATAAAGACCAGTCTCTTCATCTACAGTGAAGACTGCTTCGAATCTCGGGTGCTTAACACTGTCATCGTCGAGGATGGCCAGCATGAAGGCAACAGCAACGCCGTCGTCTCCGCCGAGAGTCGTACCTTCTGCGTAGATGTAATCTCCGTCGATTGCGAGGTCGAGACCGTCCTTTTTCATGTCCTTGGTGCAGCCATCAACCTTATCACAGACCATGTCCATGTGACCTTGCATGATGACAGGGTCACTGTTTTCATAGCCTTCGGAGGCCTCTTTGATGATGATCACATCGTTGAGGTCATCCTGGTAGTATTCCAGACCTCGTTCCTTTGCAAAGGCAACGAGCCAGTCGCTCAGAGCCTTTGTGTTTTCGGAACCGTGAGGAATCTGGCAAATCGATTCAAAGAATCCAAATACCTTTTCGGGTTTGAGTCCTTCTAATACTGCCATAGTACTTTCTCCTTATAGCTTTAGCCTAACAGCAACTGGGCGATCAGCATGATTGCACCCCAAACTGTCAGGATAAGTACGAGCGGAATTGACAGTCTCAGCCATCTGTCGTATGTCGTTTCAACAACTTCCAGTGAAGGCATTACGATACCTGTTGGAGTGATGAATGTGATGATTCCAAGACCATAGACGTAAGCTGATACGATGAGCTCTCTAGGGATACCAACGATGTCAGCCAGAGGCGCCATGATTGGAATGGACAGAACAGCCAGTCCTGATGATGAGTTGATGAAGAATCCGAGGATTACATAAACGAGCATCAACAGAACGAGGAATACTGCTGGAGGCATACCGGATACTGCGTTTGACAGTCCTTCCAGAATTGTTCCGGAAATGTTACCGTTGTCGAGCAGAATGGTTACGGCTCTTGCAACACCGAGGATCAGTGCTACGCCAACGAGGTCGGCTGCGCCGTTTACGAATTCACGTACGATGTTCTTCTCGCCGATGCCGCCGATGATACCGATGGCAACGCCTGAGCACATGAACAGGATTGACAGTTCTTCGAACCACCAGCCCAGCTTCATGATGCCGACGATCATGATGGCAAAGGTTACAACGAAGGCCAGCAGGGCCAGCTTTCTTCTGACTGTGAATTCAGGAATGTTCTCCATGTCAATGGCTTTGAACTTCTCGTGAACGAGTTCACGCTGGTCGTAAACCAGTGACTTTTCAGGATTCTTCTTGATCTTGTGGGCATATCTCATCAGGTAAACGATCGTAATCGCTGTACCGATGATCAGACCAACGAGTCTGAAGCCGATACCGGCATTCATGGAAGTTCCGGCAGCATAGGATGCGATACCTACGGAGAATGGGTTGATCGTACTGAACATGCAGCCGATAGTTGAACCCATGTAGATAGCACCGACGGCTGTGATTGCGTCATAGCCTGCTGCCAGGAATACAGGAACAAGAACTGGATAAAGTGCGATAGTTTCTTCACAGAAACCTTCAACTGTTCCTGCCAGAGCGATCAGTGCTGTAACCAGGATCAGAATGATCTGCTCACGGCCCTTACATGATTTGGCCAGAGCACCGATACCTGCGTTGAACGCTCCGATGTAATTGATAATTCCGATTGTACCACCGAGCATCAGAATAAAGAATATAATGTCGAATCCGTCTGCGGTACCCTGTACAGGTGATGCAAGGAATTCCTTAATGCCTTGGTGATGAGCCTCGACCTTCTGGTATGTTTCAGGAATCGACATTGGCTTGTAGATGTTGCCGTTTGTGAAGTTGTCGAGTCCGGCAGTGATACCGAATTCATCGAGTGTTTCCTGCGTTGCAGGATAAGATGTTGTTGTGCCTGTTCCGGCATCTTCATCATAGTCTGCTGAGTAAACAACGAATTCGTTTGCGCCTTCGTCATATACCAGAGTGTCATAACTACCGGCTGGAATGATCCATGACAGAATCGCTGCGAGCAGTACTACGAGGAAGCAGATCGAGAAGGATGACAAAAAGCCTCTCTTCTTCTTATCTTTTTTCTTTCCTACCACTTCTAAGTCTCCTTTCTTAAAAACTTACATAATATAATACCATAAAAGCCACGTTTTGCGAAGAGAATTTGCATTTAATAACAAAAAGAACACTTCAACTGTGCAATTCTTTGTATATGATACCAAAATGCAAATAATTATGCGAAATGCGCATCTTGATTCTGCAAGGAAGGCGGTATAAGATAAGACCATATTAACAAGGAGGATAAGTGAAATGTATATAGCTGATATGCACTGCGACAGCATAATGAAGATATGGCTGGCGAGAAGAGAGGGCAAGGAGCTCGCTCTCCGCGACTCATCAGAGGGCTGCGAAGAGATGCAGATCGATGTCGCCAAGCTTCTTAAGGGCGGTTATCTCATGCAGAACTTCGCCATGTATGTCGACTACCAGATGGAAGACGGAACCGACCCGTGGACCCAGTATCAGGGGATGGTAGAGACATATAAGACAGAAATAAAAGCCAACGCGGACGTGATAAGAGAAGCTTTTACTTATGAAGATATCATAGAAAACAGAGACGCAGGACTCATTTCGGCAGTCATGACCGTCGAAGAGGGCGGAGTGCTTCAGGGAGACCTCGACCGCCTGAAGGTTTTGCATGATGACGGCGCGAGAATGATGACGCTCACCTGGAATTACGAGAACGAGCTGGCGTATCCCAACGATCTGCCGGAAGGAATGGACGAGGACTACACGAAATATTTCAGATTCGTTCCGAGAACCGATAACGGGCTCAAGGCAAAAGGCTTCGAGGCCGTTGAGATCATGCAGGAGCTGGGCATTCTCGTTGATGTAAGCCATCTCTCGGACGCCGGTTTCTACGACGTCGCAAAGACCTGCAAAGGCCCGTTCGTAGCAAGCCATTCAAATGCACGAGTCATTTCGGGATGCAACAGGAATATGACCGATGACATGATCAGAACCGTTGGCGAGCACGGCGGCGTGATCGGTGTCAATTTCTGTCCGGAGTTTCTGGAAGAAGGCCCATCGGAGGCGGAATGCAAAAGCACCATTGCCGGTATCGCCAAGCATGCGCGCCACATGATAAACGTGGGAGGACTGGAAGCCGTTGGACTCGGTACAGACTATGACGGCCTTGGCGAGTGCTATCTTGAGATTGCGGATGCGTCCCAAATGCAAAAGCTCGTGAGCGGATTAGAGGCTCACGGCTTTACTGCAAATGAAATCGAGAGCATTTGCTATCGCAATGTGCTCAATCTGTACAAGGAGGTAATGCCTCGTCGTACCAACGCATAATGTCTCTCAAGAGCGGGTCGTTCACGTCGTAGGTTTCCTCGCCGATGCTTGCAATCGGCAGGACCTTAGGGGATGTACCGCTGATGAAGGCAGCGTCAAAGGATCCGATGTCAGAGGCGTTGATCGGTACCTCGTGGAACCGGATGCCTTTGTCCTTGACAATTTCAATGATCTTGCGGCGTGTGACGCCCGGCAGGACCTGATGAAGCGGAGAAGTGTAAACTTCTCCTTTTTTTATGAAGAAGACGTTGGACCGGCTTCCCTCTGTGATGCATCCGTCGCGGTCGACGAGGATGACCTCGTAGAGATCGTGTTTCTTGATCGCTTCGTCTGTTGCATCACGCAGCGTCTGATCCATCATCTTGATGTTAGGGTTCTTTCTTTCGCCGTCAAAGAGTTCGGTCCTTACGCCCTTTGCATACTGCTCGGCAGACGGGTAGTGAGTCGGATTCAGATAAAGGATGGAGTGGCCGCTGACGTCCACTTCCAGTTTGATGTTGTGATTTGCAATCTGCCCCTCTTCGGCAAGGTCGTGAATACTCTCCTCGAGCTTTTGGTAAGTAAACGGAACGGCCATGCCGATGCTTCCCATGGAGTTTTCGAGACGCTCAAAGTGTTCGGGCAGGAACTGCGGTCTTCCGTCTATGAGTCTTACAACTTCGTAGACAGAAGGCATGTTGAGGCCGCCCTTCGTGATCGTCGACTTGAAGGACTGCACCATGTCCCTGACGGAATCTCTGATCTTATCGAGAGGAATCTGATCATAGTAAAAGACGAGGTAAATCAGCCCGTCGTGGCTGAGCTGGCTGATGCCTCTGGCTTTGATGCCCAGCTTGGCTGCGGATTCGATCATTCTGTCGGTCATTTCCTGAGTGATCTCGTCAGTTCTGGAACTGCCTGACGACCCCTCGGTTATGGTCCTCGCATGGGTGTCGGTCTTCAGTATGATGTTGACGCCCGACTGAGTGTTCTCGGCGCTGATGAAATTTCCCTCGGAGCCGAATTCCTCTATGGCTGACAGGGCCTCACGGAGTTTGTGAGAATAAAGTTTCCTGACGCGCCTGAGGTTTGCCTGGTAGAGGCCCTCCCTCATGAACCGCGCCAGAGTCAGCTGTTCGGTTTTGGAACTGGTCTGGTCGTACTTCATTTTGATGGTATCAAAGAGCTGCGCCATAGGTTTCGGAAGCACCATGTAGCTGATTCTCACTGCGGGGAAGAGGGTAGGGCTGAATGTGCCGATATAGACGACGCGCTTTCCTTCGTCCAGACCCTGCAGTGCCGGAACCGGCATGCCCGGATATCTGAGTTCACTGTTGTAGTCATCTTCGATGATGAGACTGTCGTTTGCTTCGGCCCAGTCAAGGAGCTGATGCCTGCGGCCGATAGGCATAACAGAACCTGTAGGAAACTGGTTCTGCGGACAAACGTATACTGCCGTCCGGATGTTTGTCGGAAGTTTCTCGATTTCTATGCCCGATTCCCGGACGGGGATGGCGTTGATGCTCAGCCCCCAGTCTCGGAAGATGTTTCTTACCGGAGTGTAGCCGGGACTTTCAGTACAGACAAGTTCGATGTTCATGAGCTTGAGAAGTCTGGCGACGTGGTTGACCAGCTGCTGAGTACCGGCACTGATAACCACCTGCTCCTGACTGCAGACAACGCCTCTGGACTGATAGAGATAGCGCGCCACCTCTTCTCTCAGCGCAGGCTCTCCCTGCCTGTCGCTTTCCGTGAGAAGGAGGTCAGGAGTTTCGGTCAGCACTTCTGTCATGCACTTTTTCCATTTTGCAAAGTCAAATGACGCTGGATCGGTCATCCTTGACGGCGCATCCGTCAGAACAATTTCGCTGCCCGTATCGGAAGCCTTTGCTGACGCATCACTTCCCTTAGGACGCATCTTCATGCCTTCGGTAGCATAGAATCCGGATTGAGGACGATTGACCAAATAGCCCTCGACGATCAGCTGCTCATAGGCGAGTTTAACCGTAGTTACGCTTACGCCGGCAAGTTCTGCCATCTTCCTGAGAGAAGGAAGGCGCTCGCCAGCATGGATTCTATCCGTAGATATTTCGTTCTTCAGATACTCATATAGCTGTGCATATAGACTTGTTGTTGAATTGTGCTTAAAATCCGTCAAAATCATAGTAATTCCCCAAATAATTTCAAATTGTACTCTTTGAAGATATTATAGAACATATATAGATAAAGGTCAATTCATTGCGTTAAAGCAATTAAAAAGCCGGGCCTTTGGAGGTCCGGCTTTTTCTTCTCGCTATCTAATTGGTCATAAGTATATTATTTTTTTCTGCGGATCATCTTGATGAAGAAGTCCGGCACACTGCTCCAGGAGTGATCTCTCCTGGCCAGAGTATTCGAACTTGCTCCCTGAACATTGTTTATTGCAGGCAGGCTTGCTTCGCCCCTGGCCTCCCGTTCGCGGTTCATGGAAGCATGCAGGTCCTTGCTGCTGATTGCCCTGTCAGCATCGTCTTTGTAGCTATCATAAATGGTCATCCCGCTGACAGCAAGTACGATTGGAACACCGAAGAAGAACAGTAACGTCAGTGCCAGCAAGATGAGTCCGCCTACGCCCAGATTACGATATAGGCGTTGGAACACATTCAGATCCGTGCCGTCCGGACGGTGGTAGTCAAAGGTTTCAACGAATGCCATTATTTCTTCTTCCTGCTTCTTGGAACAGGAGTCGTAGTAGTAATTTTTGTCGGTTTCCTGGCATTGATACTGCACGGTGTAGGTCTCGTTGCCGTGAAAAACCGTAAAGTCCATAGAGTTGTCATACCCATGATCCCAGTCATACCGCGTAATTCCGCCCCTTGTGTCTTCATCAATGGAGAAGGGTTCTTCCATGTAGTAATTGTTCTCCGATTCGTACAAGCCATCATAGTAGATGGTGATCGTCTCCTGCGTTTTGTCTGTTTTGCGAACATAACTGGCTCTGTCGACATTGGAATCTGTCTGAGGCTCTAAGAATTCATATCCCGCCGGCAGCTCGTAGGAAAGATTTTCCTCCAGCGTGCCGGTGTACTCAGACAGATGCTGCGAGTGAATGAGCAGTCCTGCGATCACCGCAAAGACCATCGTGACCAGAACGACCAAAACTCTGTTGCGTCGTATCCTGCGTTTGATTTTCCTCAGTGACGCCGTTTCATCGGCAAGCGATACTTCGCTTACATTAGGCAGGTCTTCCTGCAAAAGCTCTAGATACTGTCTGCAGTCTTCACACTCCTTGAGATGCTCTTCGATGAGTGCGCAGCTCTCTTCACTTGCCACTCCATCCACGTAAAGAGGGAGAAGGTCTTTAACAACTTCACATTTAATACTCATCCTTCAATTCCTCCTTTACTTTTAATTTTGCTCTGTGATACGTAACTCTTGCCCAACTGTCATTCTTCCCGAACATTCTTCCAATCTCTTTGAAGGAGAGATCACTGAATGATCGAAGTGAGAATACTTCCTTGTACGGCTCTTCAAGCCTTTGCATAGCGGCTATGATCTCGCTTGCCTGTTCCTTTCGAATCAATTCCCGCTCGGCGCTGTCCGGATTGACCATCTCCGGCGGGTGCTCTTTTAGATAATCCTGCGACCGCTTCTGCCGGCTTTTGCTGTTCAGATACAGGTTTCGTGCGATCCTGCAAAGCCATGTCGTCAGCGAACAGTCGCCGCGGAAGCCGTCAAGCTTTTGCATCGCCTTGAAAAAAGTCTCCTGGGTGATGTCCTCAGCCAGGTGAGGGTCACCGGACATTGACAGGGTATACCGGTAAACCTTTATGAAGTTGTCCTGATAGATTCTGTCCAGGTCTTGCATGGCGTCTCCCGTTGGGCTGTTGACGACGTTTACTATATAGACAAATGGTAACACAAAACGTTACAAAAGAGAGACAAAATAGACAGCAACGTTTGATTGCAAAACTAACTTCGGGTTTGTCTGGATTCTTTAATTTTTGCAAGACTAACTTCCGGTTTTGCCTTTTTTCTTCATTTTTTCTTTCAATTTCGGCTGTTTCTGCCGTATAATCGGTCCAGATACAGCGGTATT
>JAFRVY010000121.1 GCA_017438285.1 Bacillota bacterium | reverse complement strand
GTAATAACAACCAGCTAAAGTTAGCACAATCCAAAATCCAAGATAGGCATAAGTCCAATAACTTTTAATATTTTTAAGCTCTTCAAATTCCCCATTTTTAACCAAGTCGACAAATTCTGCAAGTTCCATATAATTTTTGAATATCAGAGTTAATCCTCTCATAGCGATATATCCTCCAATAATAGACGTTCCAATAATAATCGCAGCTTTAACAGCCCAATAACCTAAGAATCCTCCGATCAAAACGCAAACCCCTACAACAACCCAATATAGCACTTGTGGATTAATCGAAATAAATTGGGCAATAAATTGGTAAACAAATTCGGCTGAGGTATATCCACCACATGCTCCAACAATTACTCCAAATATGACGAGCTTTTTCTTCAAGAAAATACCTATAATTCCTCCTGCAGCGGCACTTACTCCTAAAAGAATCCATAAATTTTTTTCTGTTTTTATTAAGGAAGGAATGAAACTTAAAATAATAACAGTAACAAAGTAACATAATAAGGCTGCGGTTACTATGATTAAGGTAGGGGTTTCACATCTTTCTCCGAATAGGGCAAGGAAAAGTCCTATTAAAATTAATAAAGTAGCGAAAACATAATTATATTCATTCATTAATCTTCTTAATAAGTACCAATCATTCAAAGCACATCCATATATAGATCTTCCAGTGATATAGTGAGTGCATCCCTTTTCATCAAAGTCTGAGAAATTAAGGTGCTTTTCAAATTCGTCATCAGGGATAGTATCATCACAATATATTTTAAACACAGTCATATGTTTTCTATCCTCTTTACATCTGTCACCTTCCGCCAATCTGATTTTAACACCTTTTTCTCCTGAATCTTCGTCCATAGCTAACCATTCATTTTTGCTCTTTTCAGAACCATTTATTGAACCTGCGAATAAAACCTGAGTCTCATTTTTATCGAAGACCACTGTGGAATTGAACCCATATAAATCTTTACAGAAATTAAATTTGAGTTCTCCTGATTCCATTTCTTTTGAATATCCTTTATCTTTTGTCAACTTTTGTAAAGAGTACACGTCGTATTTGGATACGAAAAGGCACTTTATGTTTACATAAGTTTTTTTCTCGGTTTCTTCTCCGCCATCTGCATAATCCTTTAATATTTCGTCACAGATTTTACTGCATGCATCTTTCGGACTGAATTGTGAACTCTTTTCAGACATATCTCTAAGGACGTCCGAATTATCCTTCAGTCTGCAGATCTCCGCTATAAGTTTGTCGTTGTCAAGATCCTTTTCCTCAATGACTTCCGCTCTGCCCTCTTCACAGACCGCCAAAGCGTTATAGTACTGATGATTCCCTGTAACATTCGGTGACGGGATGAATATGGCAGGCGTTCCGCAAGCTGTAGTCTCGGCCACCGTAAGGGCTCCGCTCCTGCAGACGACCAGGTCTGCCGCCTTGAGATACCTTGCCATGTCATGTATGTATTCCTTGATGTCTGCATTTTTCGGCAGTTCGTAGTTTTCCTCTTTGAGGTGGGTCATGATTGCATCATAATAATAACTTCCGGCACCAAGCACAATCTTGATTCCTTCTTTATCTCCCAGTTCCTTGATGACGTTGATCATCGCCTTGTTGATTCTGCCGGCCCCCTGACTTCCGCCGAAAGCAAGAAGCACGAAATCACTGTCCCGAAATCCCAGGGCTGCTCTGGCCTCTGCTTTATCAGCGGTGATGAACTCATCTCTCACCGGATTCCCCGTGATCACATGTTTCTCGATGTGCTTAAAGTGTTCACCGGCCCATGCAAAGCCCAAAAACACCTTTCTGACGTGTTTTTCGAGGATCTTGTTTGTTACTCCCGGGTAAGCGTTTTGTTCCTGAATATAGCTTGGGATTCCGGCCTTCTGCGCCGCTCTGACGAGAGGACCGCTGGCATATCCGCCGGTCCCTACAACAAAATCAGGCTGAAAATCAGAAATGATCTTCTTCGCCTGTTTGTTACCTTTCATGAGCTTTCTCATGACTTCCACATTCTTGGCAAGGTTCTTTCTATTGAACCCTGCGACTGTAATGAGTTCTATGTTATATCCGCGTTCCGGCACAAGGGTTTTCTCGAGCCCTGTTTCCGCGCCCACAAAGAGTATCTCCGCGTCCGGATACCGTTTTTTTATTTCATCTGCGATGGCAATGGCCGGATAGATATGTCCTCCCGTGCCGCCTCCTGTCATGATCACTTTCATCAGTTATTCTCCGTTAACAACTCTTCTTCACTTTTGACCATCTGCCGCGATATGTTCAGCAGTATTCCCGCGGAATACATGAACATCATGAGAGCGTTGCCTCCATAACTAACGAATGGCAGATTGATTCCTGTCGGAGGCATGGATGATGTAACAACTGCAACGTTTAGGATGACCTGTATGGCCACCATGAGCACGATTCCCGAAGCCAGCAAAAGCCCGAACTGGTCAGGCGCCTTCACTGCAATCCGCGCGCCTCTCCAGATGAACAGGCAGTATGCCAACAGAAGCGCCAGTACTCCGATGAATCCCAGTTCCTCTCCTATGATTGCCAGGATGAAATCGTTCTGCGGTTCCGGCAGATACAGGCTCTTCTGCACGCTTTTGCCTATACCGACGCCGAACAGCCCGCCCGAACCGAGAGCATAAAGAGACTGTACGACCTGATAGCCATCTCCGGCCGCATCGGCAAAAGGATCCATAAAGCTTGTCAGTCTTGTCATCCAGTAACTGTCGGATGCAAAGGTCAGAAGCCCCGCAAAACCTGCGCCGCCCATGGCTGCCAGGAAACCGACGTAACCCCAGTGCATGCCGGCTACAAGCTGCATACAGACGACGATGCCGCAAACGGTGATCGCCGTAGAGAGGTTCGGCTGCTTGATGATCAGTCCGGCGAAGAGCAGCATCAGTCCGAATACCGGCAGAAGTCCGGTAAACAGCGACCTCGCCCTGCTTGGCCTCTTGCCATAAAACCAGGAAATGAAGAAAATGAGACCCAGTTTGGCAAGTTCGCCGGGCATGATCGATATCGTAGATCCTATGTATATCCACCTCTGTGCGCCGTTCAAATTGGTGCCGACCGGCGTCAGAACGACGATCAGAAGCAGGAAACACACGACCAGGGCGCCGATAGCCCAGAATTTATTGGCATAGGCATGATAATCCACCATCATGCCTATTGTCATCACAATAAGGCCCAGGAATACCCACAGGCCGTCTTTGAGAAGATATTTGAACGGATTGTCACTCTCGCTTATAGACGTGTAGTAACTGGCACTAAAAACCATGGCGAGCCCAAAGAATACGAGGGCCAGAACCAGAACAAGCAGAAAGAAATCCGCCGATTTGATTGTGATCGTTTCTAGTTTTTCTGCAAATCCTTTACGCATGATTTGAAGTGATCTCCTCTTTGTTCGAAATTATCGTACATATCCCAGCTTGCACATGCCGGTGAAAGAAGCACGACATCGCCCGGAACGGCTGATTCGTAAGCCTTAGCGACGCAGTCCTCCATGTCCTCTGCCATGATGATATCGGTGAACCCCATTCTCTCAGCTGTTTCTTTGATCTTTGGAGCTGTTGCGCCCAGAAGGATCAATTTTTTTACACTGCTGCCGAATGCGCCGATGAATTCATCATAAGTCGAGCCTTTATCATATCCTCCTGCAATGAGAATGATGTTTTCCTTCATGGCCTCGATTGCCTTGATCGCCGCATCAGGATTGGTTCCCTTGGAGTCGTTGACGAATCTGACGCCGTTGACCTCCCCGCAGGCCTCGATCCTGTGCTCTACCCCTGCGAAGGTTCTGAGAACTCTCGCGATAACGTCTCTATCGATACCGCCAAAATAGGCTATTGCAGCTGCCGCCAGCGCATTCTCCAGATTGTGTGTTCCCGGAATCTGCAGTTCATCGCATCCGCAGATGTCCACGAGGGCGCCTGTCTCGTCCTTGATCACGATTCTTCCCTCATGAGCAAAAGCTCCAAATTCCAGTTCTTCCTTGCGGCTGAACGGAACCACCTTCGCCTTGCACCCTTCTCTCTCAGCCAGTTCGAAGCAGGCCTTGTCGTCATAATTCAGGACGCAGTACTCGTCTTCTGTCTGATTCTTAAAGACGGCAGCCTTTGCGCGTCCGTAATTTTCCATGGTTTTGTGTCTGTCCATGTGATCCGGCGTCAGGTTCAGAATAGCCGATACGACCGGTCTGAAACGGTCAATGGTCTCAAGCTGGAAGCTGCTGACTTCTGTTACGAGCCAGCTGTCTGCATCAGCTTGAATCGCCTTTGAAATAACTGCAATACCAATATTTCCGACCACTTCTGTTTTCCTGCCGGATGCCTTGTATATCTCGCCGACCAGTGTCGTCGTTGTCGTCTTGCCATTGGTTCCCGTGATCGCGACATATCTGCCGTTTCCGAGTCTGTATGCCAGTTCCAGTTCTCCGATGATCTCTGCGCCCGCAGCCTTTGCGGCCTCTATGAAGTTCAATGTCGGCGGTACGCCCGGACTGAGTACAAGGACGTCAAAGGCGCCCATGTCATCCGGAACGCATCCCAGATACTTGGTGATGCCATTTGTATCAAGATATGCTGCAAAGGACGGCTCAAGCTGATCCACAGCCTTGCTATCCTGCACAGAAACGGCCGCACCGGCGCTTACGAGGGCTTCAACTGCTGCCTTTCCTGATCTTCCCATACCGATTACGAGAACTTTTTTGTCTTTCATGTCGTATATTTCTCCTGTAGTCTAATTAAATCATGAACATTGCGGCGATGCAGCAGACGAAGGTAAACAGCCAGAAGCCTATTACCACCTGTCTCTCGCTAAAACCGCACATTTCGAAATGATGGTGTATCGGTGCCATCTTGAATATCCTCTTGCCGTGGGTCGCCTTGAAATATGTGACCTGCAGCACTACGGAAAGCGCCTCGATCACATACAAAAGCCCTGCTACCAGAAGCAGCAGTTCAAGCTTCATGGCGATCGCTGCTGCGGCGATTCCGCCGCCAAGGGCCAGAGAACCGGTATCTCCCATGAACACCTTGGCCGGATTCTTGTTGAAGACCAGAAATCCCAGGCATCCGCCGCAGACAGCTGCGAAGAAAATGACGTTCGCATTATCTACGAAATGGGTAGTACCGAAAATCATACCCGCAATAGCAAAGAACAGCGTGACGAGCGCTGTGACGCCTGAGGCCAGACCGTCCAAACCGTCCGTCAGATTGACGGCGTTCGTCATTGCCAGCACTGCGAATACGACGAATATGTAATAGAAAAATCCGAAGTTTACGAACGTATCGACGATCGGGAAGTAGACCTGTGTTCCGTAGTCGGAAATGTTCGTGACGATCACAGCGAATATAACAGACAGCACGATCTGAAGTGCAAATTTCTGTTTCGCTCTGAGTCCTTCATTTTGTTTCTTGATGACTTTGAGATAGTCATCGATAAATCCGATGACGCCAAACCCGACGAAGATGATCAGTATCGCTACAGCATGACTGAAATTGCCGCCGAATACGGCTGTCATTACGAGGGTCGTAATGCAGGCCGCGATGATGAAGCTGATACCGCCCATGCTCGGTGTTCCGGCCTTTGCATAGTGGGACTCCAGGCCCTCTTCTCTTATGTTCTGACCGGCTTTCTGCCTGAGAATGGGTATCTCGAATTTCGTTATGATCACCGCGATGACAAAGGCCACCGCTATCGTGAGTATGAGACTGATGATTTCCATATGCCCATTACAGTTCCGCTACCCTGGCAACGATGTCTTCCATCTTCATGCCGCGAGAGGCTTTGACGAGAACTATATCTCCTTCTCCAGTTATCTGTTGCATCTCCTCGTAGAAGTCTTCCTTCGTCGGGAAGTACCGGACTTCCAAATCTCCCCCTTCGGCACCTCTGGCGATCTCTGCTGCCCGATCTCCTATCGCTACCAGCTTATCGATCCCGCAACCCCTTGCGAATATACCTACGCTGTAGTGGAGCTTGTCGCTGTCATCTCCAAGCTCGAACATATCTCCCAGAACCGCGATACGATGGCCTTTGCACGGGCTCTGCGCCAGTACCTTCAGGGCGCTTTTCATCGAGTCCGGATTGGCGTTGTAAGTATCGTCGATGACCGTCATCCTTTTTCCCTTGACCTTTCGCAAGCGGGAGCCTGTAAGCTCAGTCTTTGCAAGGCCTCTGACCGCCTCATCCCAGTCAACGCCAAGGAGTCTTCCTACAGCGATGGCAAGTCCTGCGTTGACTGCATTGTGGGTGCCCGGAAGCGGCAGTTTGATTCTATGTGTTTCCTCCCGATACTCCAGGGTAAATTCTATACCTTCGAGTCCGAAATCGTCAACATTCGAGATGATGTAATTACTTCTGCCGTCAGTTCCAACGGCAATCTCTGTATAATCCCCTTTGGTCCTCTCTCCGTTGAGGAATTCGTCGTCTCTGCCATATACCAGAGCGCCTCCCTCCTCCTTCGAAGCGATGTTTTCGGTGATTTCCATCTTTGCCTGGAAAATACCGTCCCTGCTGCCCAGTTTTTCCATGTGGGCGACGCCGATCGTGGTGATGACCCCGATCTGCGGTTTCACTATTCCGCTTAAGAATCTGATTTCACCGAAGCTGTCCATACCCATCTCCAGGACGACAGCCTCTGTAGCATCGTCAAACTGGAAGATGGATATCGGCAGTCCGATGTTGTTGTTGTAATTCTTAAGATTTCTTCCGCAATTATATTTCTCACTGAGAACATAATAGATCATGTCACGCACGGAGGTCTTGCCGACACTTCCTGTGACCGCGACTTTCTTTACGTTGAGAGTATCCAGATACCAGCAAGCCAGTTCGTCCATGGCTTCGACGGTGTCATCAACGAGAATAACGTTCAGGCCGGCCTTTGCATCATCATCCAATTTTTCCGGCCAACCGTCAGTATGGGACGCCAGAACCGTTCTGCAGCCTTTGCCGCAGACGTCCGGAATGTACTTATGTCCATCCTGGTTCTCACCGATGATGGCAACGAACATATCGCCCTCACCGCACTCTCTCGAGTCGTGCCATACTCCCGTTACAAAGTCCTCTGCGGAACCACTGACGAGTTTTCCGCCGGTTGCTTCCAGTATTTCGCTGATTCTGGTCTTATTCATCGTACAGGTATACCTTCGTTCCTTTCTTAGCCTTCGCCCCTGCTGAAGGATACTGCTTGACTACAGTGAAACTGTCATCTGCCGTTCCTTCATCCATGTCATATTTCAGTGAATTTTCTTCGAGAATCTCCTTCGCTTCCTCCACCGACTTGCCGACTATATTAGGCACTTTTACCTTCTCTTCTTCTGCAACACGCTCCTTGCTGTCAGGTGCAATATTCATGTATTTGAGCGTCTTGGTCAGAATCTTTCTGACTGCAGGTCCCGCCGTCGCGCTGCCGTATTTGAGTCCTCTAGGGCTATCGCATATGACGAGCACCGTAAACTTCGGATCACTCATAGGCGCCATGCCCAGGCATGATGAATAGGTGAATTTGCTGTATCCGCCGGGTTTCGCCTTGTTGGCGGTACCTGTCTTGGCACCGACACGGTAGCCTTCGACAGCCGCAACACTTCCTCCGCCGTCAGTTACGACGAATTCCATGATCTCCTTCATCTCATCGGCAGTCTCCTTGGAGACGGTCTGTCTGACTACTTCTGTATTTATCTCTTCAACGGTATTGCCGTCTGAATCTTTGATTTCCTTTACGAGTCTTGGCCTCATAAGGTTGCCGTCATTTCCAAGAGAACTGACTGCAGTAACTAACTGAATCGGTGTAACTGCAACACCTTGTCCGAATCCGATGGTGGCCAGGCCGACAGGTCCGGCAGATTCTTTATCCTGCAGGATCGCCTCTCCCTCAGATGAGAAGTCGATGCCGGTTGGTCCCGTGATTCCGAAGGTGTCAAGATAATCGTAGAATTTGTCGATTCCCAATTCTGTTGCCAGTGTCATGAATACCGGGTTGCAGGAATTACCAACAGCTTCCTTGAGGTTCTGTGTCCCGTGTCCGGCCTTGTTCCAGCAATGTATCGTCTGTCCGCCGATGTTCAATGCACCGCCGCATGTATAGGTGCTCTTCATCGTAGCGATTCCTTCTTCGAGAGCCATCGAAGTCGTAAGCAGCTTAAAAACGGATCCTGGCTCATAGGCATCATTGATCAGGAAGTTTCTCCACATCCTGCTCAGATATGCCGACTGCTCGCTGCTCGACATATTGTCGAATTTTGCTTTCTCGCCGGAAGATGCCGGTTCGTATGGGTCGTTCGGATCAAAGTCCGGTTTCTGAGCCATGGCGAGAATGTCTCCGGTCTCTGTATCCATGACGATTGCAAAAGCTCTGTCGCTCCTCGTCTTTTTCATCACGTCAGACAGTGCGTTCTCGACATAAGTCTGGATGACTTCGTCGATCGTCGTGACCAGACTGTATCCGTCAACAGCTCTGTAATATCTTTCATTGGATGGCGAGTAGTAAAGCTGTTTGCCGTTGCTGTCAGTATAATTGACCCATCTTCCCGCGGCTCCCTTCAGATATTTGTTGTATTTAAGTTCCAGGCCCGACTGTCCGTCACCTTCGCCGCTGACCATTCCCAAAACACAGGAGGCCATCGTTCCGTTAGGATAACTTCTCTTGGTATCAGCCGCAATCGTCACGCCCGAAAGCTTTTGTTCTCTGATCTTGTCTGCGGTATCCTTATCGACTTCCGTCGCCAGCTTTATCTGGGTGGTGCCGCTGTTCATGGTTTCCAGCAGTTTCTTATTATCCTTACCCAGAATTTCGGCAAGCGTATCCGCTGTTCTCACATATTCCTTGATCTTCTCTGTCTTTTTCAGGTTTTTACCGACTTCCGACGGAGCGACGTATATGGTGTAACAGTTGACACTTCTGGCAAGTATCTCGCCCTTTCTGTCGTATATGATGCCGCGCTCTGCTTCAATAGGCATGTCCTTTGTCTGCTGCTGCAGAGCTTTTTCACTGTATTCTTCGCCCTTGACGATTTGTACCAATCCTACTCTGACGGCCACGAGCGTCATAAAAACAAAGACTATCATCAACAGTATTATTAAATTTCTTCTGCTTTTCCCGGATGCATGCATCTGTTTTTCTTCCCTTAATAAATATTAAGCCCGGACATCCTTTTACCATCAGATTGTCCGGGTAATTTGCTTATTTGAGCTAATTAAATGCTTTTTGTTTTAGTATGTCAGCGAAGCCCTCTTCGGGTGCGTCCTCCGCTGATATAAATACGCAGTTGTCCGCGCCTGCGCTCTTCATTCCCATTTCTGTTCTGGCCGTCTCTTCTATGTAACTGATGCTGTTGGAGCTCATCATTTTGACATCGAGGTCCTCGATTTCTCCAATCAACGCATCGTTTTCAACCTGAAGCCTGTTGATATCGTAGGTGAGTTTAGCTGCGTACGAAGAGGTTACTACGAGCATCAAAATGACCAGTATTCCTATCAGGAGTACTGTCATGACCAGCTTTCTGTCCCCTGTCTTCGGAATGGAAACGATATCCGAAAGCAGCGAAGTTTTCTTCGCTTCCTTTCTTCTTCTCCTGACAGGCACGCGTTCAGATTGCGGCTTCATATCAAGACCGTATTTCTGATATTGCTTTTGGTAGTCGTACCATTCTTGTGGTGCTATCATGTCTCTTCCTCTTCTAAACTAGTCCTTTTTCTCTATAACCCTAAGTTTCGCACTGCGCGATCGAGGATTACGATCTAACTCCTCTTCGCTTGCCGTGATTGGTTTTCCTGTCACCTTCACGACGTCGGCGACCTTACCGCAGACACAAACCGGAAATTCCGGCGGGCATGTGCACGGATTCAGTCTTCTGTTGAATGTTTCCTTTACGATGCGGTCTTCCAGCGAGTGAAAGGTTATGATACAAAGTCTTCCGCCCGGATTCAGCACATCGCAGAATTCATCGATAGCTTCCTCCAACTGCTCAAGTTCTCTGTTGACCTCGATTCTGATCGCCTGGAATGTCCTCTTTGCGGGATGAGGCCCATCTCTCCTGGCTGACGCCGGGATCGCGGCCTTGATGATGTCCACCAGTTCTCCTGTCGACTTGATGTCGTCCTGCTTTCTGGCTTTCACGATGAAGTCCGCTATGCGGGATGCCCATCTCTCCTCGCCGTATTTTTTTATGATCTCCGCCAGATCCTTCTGGCTGTACTTGTTGACTACGTCATATGCTGACAGGGAATCACTTCTGTTCATCCTCATGTCTAAAGGAGCGTCATGCATGTATGAAAAACCCCTTTTAGCATTGTCGAGCTGGAACGACGATACTCCTATGTCGAGCAACGCTCCGTCGATTCCGCTGACCTTTAATTCGCTGAGCACGTCCTTTATTTCAGCGTATGTGCGTTTCACAAGTTCGCATCTGCAGTCGAGTCCGTTAAGCCTTTGGACTGCTGCTCTCAGGGCGTCGTCATCTCTGTCGATTCCGATGAGCATGCCCTTCTCGCTCAGCCGCTCGCCTATACCCAGCGCATGGCCTGCGCCCCCAACGGTGCCGTCGACGTAAATGCCGTCCGGTTTGATGTTCAGGTTGTCCAGACATTCGCTGTACAGTACAGGCACATGATTAAAATCCATAGATCTCAAGCCCCTTGGCTGCCTCGCT
>JAFRVY010000120.1 GCA_017438285.1 Bacillota bacterium | reverse complement strand
CGTCTTCAGATCATCCATAATATCGATCAGACAGTACCCGCAGAACCTGGCCTCATGGTTCCTGTAGATACAGCTTTCCGGGCACCGTTTCATTGTTTTTATCCTGCCTTTGCTCATGAATAGGTGCCCGGTTCCATCATCTCGCTGCCGTATTCTGTGAATGCGTACCAGTACGTGTGGTCGAACTTATCATCATTGAATACGTCCCTCATGATGATGCCTTCCTCGGCGAGTTTCTTCAGAGACCGGCGGGCCATATCCACCGACATGAACGGCAGCGCGACGGTAATCATCTTCTGCGAGATGCGTGTCCAGATCCTGCCGTGGCGCTCGATGGATTCCATATCCTTCTCCAGAAGCTCCCATAAATATGTTGCGATTACAGACTCTCTCAGGCCGTAATCCCTGGCAATATCTTTATTGAAATCGATCATGTTTTCCATTGTTCTGTTCCTCCATATACTGAAGGGAGACGGCCCTGCCGCCTCCCTGTTTCACTATTATTCCACTATTTCTTCACTATCGTTCTGCTCGCCATCTGCTGTTTTTCTGCGTCTGAACAGGATATACGCTGTTCCTGCCGCGGTCAGCATCAGTACGAGCGCCAGAGCGATATGCGCCGGATCTCCGGTCTTCGGAGAATGCTCGATCGGCGTTCCCGGCTTAACGACCTTGATGGTCTGCCCCTTGTCTTTCAGATCTTTGTGTTCCGCAACGATGGTCTTCGGAGCTTTCTCTACATCATCGTCCTTCTTGTAGCCATCCAGTCTGTAGGCTGTTTCAAAGGCAACCAGTTCCTTGCCCGCAAGGCCTTTGGTGTTGATCTCAAATTCAACCTTCACCTTACCGTTTTTGAGAAGCGGCTTGAACGGCTTGCTGGTCACGGTGATCGGCGTACCGTTCTCAACGAGAGGATCCCCGGTGTCTTTGACCATCAGCTCGCCTGTAAACACATACCACTTGGACGTATCCAGCGCCTTGTAGGTGATGGTATCGACCAGGATCGTTTTCTCGCCCTCAACAACTGCTTTATCGCCGTTCTTTGCCGTCAGAGTCGTCCCGATCTCCGGCTTCTGTACCGGCGTCTGAGCGTAGTCTTCCTTCGGTTCCAGCGTGCCCGGCTCATCCGGGTTCTCCGGATTCGGGTAGGTCACGTTATCACATCTGGCTGTGTTCCAGTAACCGTCATGATCATCCGTTTCATTCTTCTGGTAGACGATATTGGTGTCATTGCCCTTTTCGTCCAGTGAGTCGGAATCCTTTGCCGCAGCGGCCAGATATTCTTTCGCCTCATCCTTTACCTTTGCAGTATAGGTGATCGTAGCCTTCTCCTTCGGGCTCAGGGTAATGTTGGCAACGTATTTGTCCTTGCCCTCATTGTTCCATGTTCCTTGACCGGTGAACACTGCGTTCTTTAGCTCCGGAACTGTGAAATAGTCGACGCCTTCCATAAAGGTATCGGTCACATCCATGGTCAGCGCGATGTTGCCGGTATTCTCGATATGGACTTCGTATTCGACCTCATCCTGCGCGAAGAAGCCGTACTGATCGCCCTTGGACGGAGCCTTGGCCGTTCTGATCTTGTACATCTCGTAGGATGGGTTCAGCTTCTCCCATGTGACTGTCTGACCTTCGTCTTCAAGATCTTCATGTCTCGCAGTGATGTGACCTTCCGTGTCATAAACAGCTTCAAAGACGACAGTGTCCTTGCCATACATCAGACTTCCGTCAAAGCTGAATTCGACCTTCACCTTGCCACTTGAGAAGTGCGCTGTGAATTCCTTTTCGGAAGTGATTTCCTTTCCAGCAGCGTCCTTCACAACTTCACCCGTCTTCTTGTCGATGAGACGCCCCTTAGCCACGTATTTCTGCCCTCTGACGAGGTTTTTGTACTCAATGGTATCAACGAGCGTGATCTGCTTATCCGGCGTGATATCAGCGTTTTCGCCGTTAACAGCGGCTGTCGTTCCGATCTCCGGAACATCATCGGTAATGGTCTCCAGATCCACGAATCCGTTCTGGGACTTCTGATCCACTGTGAAATAGAACTTCTGAAGAGTATATCCTTCGTTCGTCTCACACGGCATTTCCTCCAGAATATACGAATCGTACGGGAGAGCGCCGAAGCTGTTGTTCATGGCAGCGGTGCTGCCGAACTCTCCGGTGCCGAACCATACGCCCTGCAGGATCTGAGCAGCTCTGGCTTCCAGATCTGCTGACTTGATGCTCTCAGCCTCAAGCAGGTCATCGAACGGGTTCTGCACTCTTGCGGTGTCCGCGTCCTCATCCTCATCCAGATCGCCTGCGGCTCTTCTGTCTTTTGTGGAGAAGAAACCGTTCTTATCCGTTACGACCACATGGGTCTCGTCGTTGGTCACGCTGATGATCTTGAACGGCACGAAGCTGAAACGCTTTGAATCGCCATCACCGATCTTGGTGCCCTGTACATCAGAGCGGTAGACGTAGTTATCGAAGGTCAGAGGCGCTTCATTGGAACCGTCATCATAGGAATAGATGGTTCCATCCTCCCTGACTTCAAACATATGCTCCGTCTTGTCGGTTCTCTGGTATGTCGCATTCGTCTTTGACTCACGGATCGTGTAGGTCCCGTACGGCAGATCATCACTGAGGGTCTCTGCTGTGTAGGCCTTCTTGTCTGCGTT
Organism: Bacillota bacterium; assembly: GCA_017438285.1. Lineage (GTDB taxonomy): Bacteria > Bacillota > Clostridia > Peptostreptococcales > Anaerovoracaceae > Lentihominibacter. The sequence goes on along the minus strand of JAFRVY010000120.1, from coordinate 589 downwards.
CCAGTGAACCGTGATCTTGCCAACGTCCTCACCGGACTTCACTCTTTTGATGGTTCCTGCCTCAAAGAGTTCTGCCTTAGATTTCAGTTCCTTCCAGTTGACTTTATCGGTCTTGTTGTCCAGATCTTTTCTGACGACCACATCGCGTCCGGAGACGTTCTTGATGGTCATGACGATGCCGTCAAGATTTGCTCCCCCAAGAGCCTCGGACTTCTTCAGTTCCTTATCGCGCTTGATGATCTGTACGCCGCCTCTTTCAACAGCTTCTCTGACCTTATCAGCGGTCAGATCGACCATCTCTCCGTCTGTACGGATACGGAAGGCTCTGGACCACTTGTCATTCAGAAGATATCCCCTGCTCGGCTTGGTTTCCTTCACAAGATAGGATCCATACGGCAGGACCTTCTGCGCTGATGTCGCGATACCCTCCGCATTCGTTGTGATCACGAGAGCTGCGCCGCCTTTTGCGATCTCATTTCCATTCACCATGATGGTCTCCGCGGACTGGTTGTAGATGGTGAATTCTGCGCCTTCCAGCGTGGCGTCGCCCTGAGCATAGGCTTCATCCAGATCATTATCGATCTTGGAT
>JAFRVY010000119.1 GCA_017438285.1 Bacillota bacterium | reverse complement strand
GCTCAGTTGGTAGAGCAGGGGACTGAAAATCCCCGTGTCCTTGGTTCGATTCCGAGTCTGGGCACCACTTATTTTTTGGGACAGTAATAGATGAGTGTTAGAGAGATTTGCCCTGCCAGGTGTTTTGCAGGCGCATCTGATTATGGATCATATTCAATATGGTCCTTTTTTTATAGCTCCATTCCGGTGCGACCAAAGTAGAACGTGGCGCGTCGCCGGAGATCCTGTGAATGGTGATGTTAGAAGGGATGATTTCGATCATGTCGATAAGAAGATCCACGTACTCTTCGATGCTGTCGAAGGGCACGTAGTCAGGCATGGTCTCGCAAAGGCCTGAGCCCTTGACCACGTTGAGCATATGGAGTTTCAGACCGAAGATTTCACTTTCATCACTGGAGCCGCCGCAGACATAGCGGACGGATTGCTCCATCATCTCCCGTGTTTCGCCCGGAAGTCCGAGGATGAGATGTGTGACCACGCGGATGCCGCGCGCGGTAAGCCTTGCGACAGCGTCATCGTAGTCAGCCAGATTGTGGCACAGATTCATGGCGCGGGCCGTCTCGTCGTGGGTCGTCTGCAGACCCAGTTCCACCCACAGAAAAGTCTTCCCGTTCAGTTCAGCGAGGTAGTCGATCACGTCGTCAGGCAGACAGTCCGGACGGGTGGCAATGATGATACCGAGAACATCGGGATGCTTAAGCGCCGGCTCGAACTTCTCGCGAAGCTCTGAAACCGGTGCATAGGTGTTGGTGTGGCTCTGGAAATAGGCCAGATATTTTGCCTCCGGCCACTTGCGCGACAGGAGACTGATCTGATCCGACAGCGCCTCTGATACAGCGCCGGCGTCGCTTCCGTTTCGAAGGGACGAAGCCATATCGCCGGAGCCTGATTCGGAGCAAAAGAGACAGCCGCCATAGCCTTTGCTTCCATCGCGATTCGGGCACGTAAAACCGCCGTCCAGGGCGAGCTTGATGACTTTGCACCCAAAACGTTTTTTGAGCCAGGGGCTGATCATATTGATTCTCAGATCCTGCCCGTCAGAGCTGTCAAAAATAATCGGCGGCATTGCGTTCATTTCCTTTCATTTCAACCTATGATTATTGTAACACATCATGATTTATTGTATAATAAATTGTTAATTTTGAGTACGAAAGAAAGCCGAAATGAAAGACGCTGAAAAGAAGAATACAGGCACTCGTTTGCTTCATATTGTCGATGAAAAAAAGGTGTTCATCGCGGACAACATCAGGTCGGTCCGCACGGAAAAGCCTTCGCTCTTGCTGCACGCCTGCTGCGGTCCGTGCGCCACATCTGTCGTAGAGCGTCTTGCGGAGGAATTCAACATCACGGTCTTTTATTACAACCCTTGCATCACCGATGAGGAGGAATACAAGAGACGTAAGGAGTCGCTGATCAAATTCATCGAAGCTTTTAATAATGAGCGTCTCGATGCCATGAACAACACCACGAGGGGCGTCGTTCATTTCATGGAAGGTCCGTACAATCCGGGCGCCTTCCTCGAAGCGTGCAAGGGCTATGAAAACGAGCCGGAGGGTGGTGCGCGCTGCACCGTCTGCTTCAGGCAAAGACTCGAAAAGACGGCTGAATCGGCAGGGCTTGCCGGCTGCGACTATTTCGGCACGACGCTGACGGTCAGCCCGCACAAGAACTATAAGCTGATCTCGGAAATCGGCAAGGAACTTGCGCTGAAATACAATCTGTCATTCCTTGACAGGGATTTCAAGAAGCAGGACGGATTCAAGCGTTCCATCGAGCTTTCGAAACAATACGGATTATATCGTCAAAACTACTGCGGCTGCTGTTTCAGCGCCAGATAAAATACAAAGAATTCAGGAGGAAATGATGTCTAAATTAATCATCCCAAAAGACTACACACCGGAAATCGACTACATGGAAAGCCAGAGGGCAATCAAGAAAATAAAGGACTTTTTCCAGCAGGAACTGGCCTACGGGCTGAAATTGCGAAGAGTATCGGCGCCGCTTTTTGTCGCGCCTGAAACGGGACTTAACGATAACCTTAACGGCGTTGAGAGAACCGTCAGCTTCACGGTCAAAGATTTGGACGAAAAGGAAGTCGAGATCGTGCAGTCTCTGGCAAAGTGGAAGAGAATGGCTCTGGGAAGATACGGATTCAAACCGGGGACCGGACTCTACACGGATATGAACGCCATCAGAAGAGATGAGGAACTGGACAATCTGCACTCCATCTATGTCGATCAGTGGGACTGGGAAAAGGTCATCCACAAGGAAGACAGGACCGAGGAATACCTGCGTAAGGTAGTCGTTACCCTTTACAATGCGCTGAAGAACCTGAACGATTTCGTAAACAGACACTACAACGAACTCAAGACATATTTGCCGAATGAGATCTTCTTCATCACATCTCAGGAGCTTGAGGACATGTATCCGGATATGACGCCGAAGGAGAGAGAAGACGCGATCTGCAAGGAAAAGAGAGCGGTGTTCATCGAGAAGATCGGTGGCGCCCTCAAGTCGGGGAAGCCGCACGACGGAAGAGCTCCTGACTATGACGACTGGGAACTCAACGGCGACATTCTCCTGTGGAACGACATTCTCGAAGGCTCATTCGAAATATCCTCCATGGGTATCAGAGTCGACGAGGAAGCCATGGAAAAACAGCTGAAGATCGCCGGCGCAGAGGACAGAAAGCAGCTGAATTTCCACAAGATGATTCTCAACGGTGAGCTGCCGTACACTATCGGCGGCGGCATCGGCCAGAGCAGACTTTGCATGTACTTCCTGAGGAAAGCTCATATCGGTGAGGTACAGGCAGCCATCTGGCCTGAAGACATGATTAAGGAATGTGAAGCCAACGACATATTCCTTCTCTAAGCGAATGAAATACGTAGACGTTGTAATCGACAACAAAAGCGACAGTACAGACAGCTTTTATACATACGCCTGCGAAGACGATAATGTCAGACCCGGCAACAAAGTATTCCTGCCTTTTGCGACAAGCAAAAAGCTCAGGGAGGGTTATGTTGCGTCGGTCAGGGACAATGCAGACGACATCGATGAGAAGATCCGCCCTAAGTTGAGGGCTGTCGACCACATTGACGAAGATATCTCCTTGACCGAGGAGATGCTCCGCACTGCCGTCTGGATGAAAGGCCGCTATCTTTGCAGATATATCGACGCCATTCGCTGCTTCACGCCGGCAGGCGCAAAGGCCAAACGCAGAGAAATCCAGGATTCCCTGCGCGGTGACGCAGGTGTGGACGATGGAATCGACCAGCTGACAGAGGAGCAGGAAATCGCTCTCACGCAGATTGCCGAGCCGATAGAGAGGCACGAGCACGACAGGTTTTTGATTCACGGCGTCACGGGAAGCGGCAAGACGGAAGTCTACATCAGAGCCGCCGAGAAGGTTTTGGACAAAGGCCGGGGCGTCATTATCCTCGTGCCGGAGATATCCCTGACGGGACAGATCACGGAGCGGTTTCTCGGCAGATTCGGAGAGGACTCTGTAGCGATCCTACACAGCAGACTGTCCGCCGGAGAGCGGTACGATCAGTGGACCAGGATCAGCCGAGGCGATGTCAGGATCGTCATTGGCGCCAGATCGGCAGTCTTCGCGCCGGTCAAAGATCTGGGACTCATCGTCATCGACGAGGAACACGAGTCTACATACAAATCCGATTTCACGCCGAAATACGACACCGTCGAGGTGGCGATCAAACGGCTGCAGGATGCGGACAACAGAGGCATCCTCATATTAGGCAGCGCGACGCCTTCCGTCGTTTCCTACAGCAGGGGCAAGGAAGGCATCTACAAGATCATAAAGATGACGAAGCGGTATAACGAGACCGAGATGCCACGCGCCGAGATCGTGGACATGAGGCAGGAACTCAAAGACGGAAACCGTTTCGTTCTGAGCCGCAGACTCTGCGAGGAGATGCGCACGGAGCTTGCGGAAGGACGGCAGGTCATGCTCTTTCTCAACAGGAGAGGATACTCGACTTTCGTTTCGTGCCGCGAGTGCGGATACGTGGCCAAGTGCCCGACCTGCGGACTGTCGCTGACATACCACAAGGGAAACGGTATGCTTTCGTGCCACTACTGCGGCCATACTGAAAAGGCACCGTCAAAGTGTCCGGAATGCGGCAGCAAATACGTGCGGTACTTCGGCAGCGGCACCGAGAAGGTGGAGGACTTCGTACGGGAGCAGTTTCCGGAATACGAGGTCGGAAGAATCGATTTGGATTCCATCAAGAAGCGAGGCGAACTCAAGAAGAAACTCAAGGATTTCGAAAAGGGTAAAACGCAGATTCTCATCGGAACCCAGCTCATCGCCAAGGGACTGGACTTCAGAAACGTCGGTCTTGTCGGCATCGTTTCGGCAGACGTAACGCTGAACATCCCGGACTTCCGATCGCCGGAGAGGGCGTTCCAGCTGATCACCCAGGCGTCAGGCAGAGCGGGACGCGGGGATAGGCCGGGCAAGGTCATCATCCAGACCTACGATCCGGAGCACTATGCCATCAGCATGGCTGCGGGCAACGACTACGAAGCCTTTTACAACGGCGAGATGAAATTCCGAAAGTTCATGATGTATCCACCGTTCAGCGACATCTTCCAGATTCTTTTCACCTCGGATTCCGAGGAGAATGCAAAGGCCGGAGCCCAGCGCTGGTACGACCGGCTCATGGAGAAGATGAGCCCGGAGGATGCGAAAAACGTATTTCCGCCGCAGCAGGCTTACATGAGCAAGATCAGGCAGACCTACCGTTATTCGCTGATCATCAAATGTCCGAAGGGAAGACGTCACGATTACGCTGGCCTGATCTGGTCCGTCAAAGAGGACGAAAAAAACAAGAAAAAAGATTATATCGCTGTTGTGGATATCAACCCATACAGCTTCAGCTAAAGATAATGACAGAAGGAGATTAATCGGATGGCACTGAGAAATATCATTGAAGAGGGAGACCCGATACTGAGAAAACACTGCAGAGAAGTGGACGAAGTCAACGAGAGGATCCAGATGATCCTCGACGACATGGTGGAGACCATGAGAGAAGCCAACGGCGTAGGCCTGGCGGCTCCGCAGGTAGGAATCATGCGGAGAATGTTCGTCGCGGAACCAGCACCGGGCGAGGTCTACATGTTCGTCAACCCTGAGATTCTTTCCGTGGAAGGCGAGCAGGACAGCGAAGAGGGATGCCTCTCCGTGCCGGGAATGATCGGCAGGCTGGTCCGCCCGGAGAAGGTGACCATCAGAGGTCTCGACCGATACGGCAAAGAAAAGACGCTGACATTTGAAGGATTCCACGCCATCGTCATGTGCCACGAGTTCGATCATCTCGAAGGCGTTCTGTTCACGGACAAGGCGACGGAGCTCTTCCGTGAAGAGGATATGCCGAGAGACGAAGAGTGAGGAAAGTAATATGCGCGTAGTATACATGGGGACACCTGACTATGCAGTGCCGGCGCTTCAGGCCATTGCGGATGCGGGACATGAAGTGGTTCTGGCGGTAACGCAGCCTGACGCGGTCAGCGGACGAGGCAAGAAGATCAGGTTCTCTCCGGTAAAAGAAAAAGCTATAGAACTCGGTATACCGGTTCTGCAGCCGGATAAAATCAAGAAGAACAAGGAATTCCTCGCAGCTCTGCGCGTGGTCGCGCCTGATGTGATCGTCGTTGCGGCCTACGGCAAAATTCTGCCGAAGGAGATCCTGGAGCTGCCGGAACTGGGATGTGTCAACATCCACGCTTCGCTCCTCCCAAGATTCAGGGGAGCGGCGCCGATCCAGGCGGCCATCATCGAAGGGGATGCTGTGACCGGCGTGACCATCATGCGCATGGAAGAAGGTCTGGACACAGGCGATATGCTCGCCAAGGCCAGCACCGAGATCGACGGTAAAACAGGACAGCAGCTGCACGATGAACTTGCGCAGATGGGAGCCGATCTGATCGTGGAGCTTTTGCCGAAACTGGAGGAGATGGAAGGCGAGAAACAGGACGACAGTCTTGCGACTTACGCACACATGATCTCGAAGCAGGACGGGCATATCGATTTCAACCGTTCGGCGACGAGGATCGAGCGAACGATACGTGCCTTTGACCCTTGGCCGGGAAGCTTCGCCTACGACGGAGAAAAGATGCTCAAGTTCTGGAAGGCAGAGGCTCTCAGCGAATCGCCGAGCCAGCTTCCGGGGACGGTTCTGGAGGCAGCGGACGGCCACATAGACATCGCCTGCGGAGACGGAATTTTGCGGGTTTTGGAGATTCAGGCGCCGGGCAAAAAACGGACCGCCACAGGGGAATATTTAAAAGGCAATTCCATTGAAATCGGTACTGTTTTAGGATAAAATGTTCGTTAGGAGTAAATCATATGTATTATGCAATGGACCCTACATGGATTATCCTGATTCCTGCCATATTATTTACGGTTTATGCGCAGGGAAAAGTCAAATCTGCATACGGCTATTATTCCAGAGTTCCGAGCAGGAGCGGAATCACAGGCATGCAGACTGCAAGGATGATTCTGGACAAAAACGGGATGCAGCATGTTCCGATCGAGATCATTCCGGGAAGCCTTACTGATAATTATGATCCGACCAAGGATGTGATGCACCTGTCAGAAGGAACTGCGAACAGCAGCTCAGTGGCGGCTGTTAGTATTGCTGCCCATGAATCGGGGCATGCGATTCAGGATGTCAGGGAATATGCTTTCCTGAAGCTTAGGGTCGCCCTCGTACCTGCCGTCAACATGACCGCCGGCGTATCATGGCCGCTGATGATGATCGGTCTCGCGCTGATAGGTTTTGGAAATGTGTCAACCGGCAATATGCTCTTTAACATTGCCGTGATCATGTTCCTCGTGGTAGTTCTCTTCCATACGGTTACTCTGCCGGTGGAACTGGACGCCAGCAAACGTGCGTTGGCACAGCTTGATGAACTTGGAATCATTCAGGGTGACGAGCAGGCTGGAGCGAAAAAGGTATTGTCTGCGGCAGCCATGACTTATGTGGCGGCGCTGGCAACTTCAATAATGAATTTAATATTGATCTTTTCAATGAGGGGGAGAAGATAATGGACGCAAACAGAAAAACAGCTTATTTGACCCTGGTCGACGTAGAGGCGAAAAGAGCGTATTCAAATCTCGCGCTCAATCACAAAATCGCGCTGACTAAGCCGAACTCACCGGCCTTTGTCCGTGAGCTCGTTTACGGCGTGCTGGAGAACAAGATCAGACTGGACTATTACATCGATATGCTGGTCAAGGACGGAATCGAGAGTCTCAAGAATCCGGAACTGATCATCATGAGGATGGGTATCTACCAGCTCGGATACATGGACTCTGTTCCGGAATATGCCGCAGTCAACGAGAGCGTTGATCTCGCCAAGAAATACTGCAAAGGCAAAGCGGGACTAGTCAACGGTATTCTCAGAGAGTATCAGAACAAGAAGATCAGCATGAATCTTCCGGAGAGAGACGTTGATGAGGTGAATTACCTCTCCGTCAAGTATTCCTATGCGCCATGGATCATCAGACTCTGGCTGGATCACTATGATAAGGCTTTTGTTGAAGAGATGCTGGAGGCAGGAAACCAGAGACCGCCGTTGACGATCAGAATGAACTGGCTCAAGGTAGTCAAGAAGGATCTGATGAAGGCGCTCAGGGACAGAGGTTTTGAAGCGGAAGACGGTAAACTCTGCCAGAACGCGATCCGCGTCAAGGGCAGCGGGCTTCTCGAATCAGACCTCTACGCCATGGGACTGTTCACTCCGCAGGATGAGAGCTCCATGCTGGTCGCAGAGAAACTCGACCCGAAGCAGGGCGAACTGATCATGGACGTCTGCGCAGCGCCGGGCGGCAAGACCATGGCCATCGCAGAGAGAATGAACAATACAGGCAAGATCATCGCTTCCGACATTTACAGGAGAAAACTGGATATCGTCGACAAGGAAGCGAAGAGACTCGGCGTCACGAATGTTGAAACCAGATCATGGGATGCAACGAGAGTAGATTCTTCCATGGTACAGAAGGCAGACAGAGTACTGGTCGATGCGCCGTGCTCAGGTCTGGGCGTCGTCAGAAGAAAGCCGGAAATCAAATACAAGGAGCTGACAGACGCATTCCAGCTGCTGCCTAAGAAGCAGCTTTCGATCCTGTCGGCATCATCCTCATACGTCAAGCCGGGCGGAACGCTGGTCTACAGCACCTGCACGGTCAATCCGGACGAAAACGAGAAAGTTATCAGCGCATTCCTCAAGAGCCACTCGAAATTCGAGCTGGTTGAGAGGATTCTGCTTCTTCCGAACACGGATGATACAGACGGTTTCTTCATCTGCGTCATGAAGAGAGAAGACATATTGGAGTAAGTTAGAAAGGTAAACCAGGCATGGCCCAGCAAATAGGTTTTAAATGCAATAGAGGGGTAGTCAGAAAGAATAACGAAGATGCGTGTTTCGTCATTCCGAGCAAGGATGTGTATATCGTTGCTGACGGAGTAGGCGGAAACAATTCAGGTGAGATCGCAAGCAGCACCGCTGTGGAAGAGATCGCCAGCTTTGTCAAGGAAAACGACATCGAAAGCTGCGAGACACCGGAAGAGATCTTCGCGTTCTTCACAGAAGCGATCGATATCGCAAATGAGAGCATATATCGTCAGAGCCTCAAAAATCTCAAGAATCGCGGCATGGCGACGACCGTCGTAATGGCGTACATTTTTGATGGCAATGGATATATAACCAACATCGGTGACAGCAGAGCGTACATTTACAGAAACGGTCTGCTAAAGCGCGTGACCAAGGACCACACCTATGTCAACGAACTCATTGACAAAGGCGTGATCACCGAGGGCGAGGCTGAGAATCACCGACAGAAGAATGTAATAACAAAGGCTTTGGGCGCAGAACGCGGTGCGGAGCCGGACTTCTACAAGGTCGGCCTCGAAGACGGCGACATCCTTGTACTCTGTTCTGACGGTCTCTACGGAGAGGTTGGAGAAGAGAAGATGGCAAGCCTCATGAAGCACAGCAGAAGCATGAATGCACTGAGCACAAAGTTAGTTGATGAAGCGATAAGAGCAGGCGGCAGAGATAACATCACTGTCATCTGTGTCAGGATATAGTTATAGGAGGAAAGAATGAGCAAGGTACTCGCAGGCAGATATGAACTGTTTGAAAGAGTCGGCGAAGGCGGGATGTCCGTAGTCTACAAGGCCAAGGACAAATTGCTCAACCGGTTCGTGGCAATCAAGATACTTAAACCTGAATTCATCAATGATCCTAAGTTCATTGACAGTTTCAGGCGTGAGTCACAGAATGCTGCAAGCATGACCCATCCGAACATCGTAAATATTTACGACGTAGGACGTGAGGGCAACATCCATTACATTGTAATGGAACTCATCGAAGGACGTGCGCTCAGCGACTACATCAAGGAACAGGGACCGATGGCGTATCCAAAGGTCATCGCTTTGTCGAAGCAGATCGCGGCGGCGCTTTCGTTCGCGCACAAGAACCACATCATCCACCGCGACGTTAAGCCGCACAACGTCATGATTACGCCAAACGGCACAGCCAAGATCACGGACTTCGGTATCGCAAAGGCTGTAAATGCGGCAACAATCGTTGACAACACCGACGGTATCGTTGGATCCGTTCACTACTTCTCACCGGAGCAGGCGAGAGGCGGATACGTGGATGAAAAATCGGACATCTACTCCCTCGGAATCGTCATGTACGAGATGCTGACGGGACAGGTTCCGTTTGACGGTGACAACCCGGTCAACATCGCTCTGCAGCACATCAACGGCGAAATGACGCCGCCTTCAAAGATCGTATCCGGCGTTCCTCCTGCGCTGGAACACATCATCATGAAGTGTACGGACAAGTATCCGATCAACAGATATGCATCAGCAGATGAACTCATCGAAGCTCTGAACAATCTGGAATTCGTTGCAACCGTTGTGGGTAATGACGGCCTGATGGGAAGCAGACAGACGCAGACACAGGCTCCGGTCAGACCTGCAGTAGGTCCTATCGCGGAAACGGACTATACGAGCGGAGATGACTACGATGATGAAGATGCACCGAAAAAGAAAAAGACCAAGAAGCAGAAAAACGGAAAGAAGGCAAACAAAAAGAAGCTGATGATAATCATTGCGGCCGTTGCTGCCGTAGTTCTGGCAGGTATCATCATTACTGTTGCGATGACCAACAGAGAAGAAGTCAAGGTGCCGAACTTTAGAGGCATGACTTTGGAAGAGGCACAGGATGCGGCTGACAAGTTTGACCTCAAGATCAAAGAAGGCAAAGAAGTCATCAGCGAAGACATCGAGAAGGGACGCATCGTATCACAGGACCCTTCGGCGGATGAGACAGTCAAAGAGGGAAGCACGATTACAGTCAACATCAGCAAAGGCCTTGGTGAGGGCAATGTTCCTAATCTGGTAGGCAAGACGGAAAGTGAACTCAGTGACTATCTCAAAGCTGCGGGATTCACTCTTGGAAAGGTAACGACTCAACAGAGTGAAAAAGCGGAAGGCATTGTCATAAGTCAGAATCCAAAAGCCGGTGCGACAGCGGACAAAGGTACGGCAATCGATGTAGTCGTAAGTGACGGCACCTTGAATAATGCTATCGTACCATATCTCATAGGTTTATCCCTTTCGGATGCAAAGGCTGCCCTGTCTGCAGCGGGACTTGAATGCGGAAAGGTTACCTCCGATTATAGTTCAGCTGCTGAGGGAGAAGTCATCTGGCAGGAGTACTCGTCAAATACGCAGCTGACCAGAGGAACGAGCGTCAAGCTCAAGGTCAGTGCGGGGCCGAAGCCTACTGAGACAACTACGGAAGCGACAACGAAGGCCACAACAAAGGCCACAACTGAGGCCCCGACGGAGCCTTGATAATATGTTGAATGGGAAAATCGTAAAAGGTATCGCCGGATTTTATTATGTGAAATCCGGCGATACAGTATATAGATGCAAAGCACGCGGGATATTCAAAGAGCGCGGAATCAAGCCAGCAGTCGGAGACGACGTGGAAGTTGAGATCATCGAGGGCAATGACGACAGCCTCATCACCGAGATTCTGCCGCGCAAGAACGAATTCATCAGACCTTTTGTGGCAAACGTGGACTGTTTCGTTATCGTCACCGCGGTAGCGAAACCGGCGCCTATCCTGCAGACCATCGACCGGTTTTTGGTCATGGCCGAGAAGGCTGAGACAGACATCGTCGTCTGCATCAACAAATGCGACCTGACAGAGCAGGGCGGGAGCAGACAGCGGCAAAAGGCGGCTGAAACGAAAGCGGAGCTCCAAGAAATATACAGACCGATCTATCCAGTCGTATGCCTCAGCAAGGATGGAGAAGATGACATGGACAAGCTTTTGCAGCTGATCCGCGGCAAGACAACGGCCCTTGCCGGCGCATCCGGTGTGGGTAAATCGACTATCCTGAACAGGATGATACCTCACGCTCTCATGGAGACCGGCTCGGTCAGTGACAAGACTCAGCGAGGCAGGCACACGACCCGTCACAGCGAGCTTTTTGTCCTCGGAGATGACCCGGATACCATGATCTTCGACACGCCGGGATTCACATCCTTTGACATCCTGGAGGCGGATGAAGAGGAACTCCAGTATCTGTATCCCGATATTGGGAAATTCGCCGGCAAATGCCGCTACGACAATTGCAGGCATATCGCAGAGCCGGAATGCGCGGTCAAAGAAGCCCTCGCAAAAGGACAGATCCATCCTAAGAGATATGAGTCATACAAATTACAGATGGAGGAGATAAGAAAATGATCCAGCTAGCACCATCAATACTTTCAGCAGATTTTTCAAAACTCGAAGAAGACGTCAAGGCCATCGAAAGGGGCGGTGCGCATCTGATCCATGTCGATGTCATGGACGGGCACTTCGTTCCAAACATTTCCTTTGGCGCTTCGGTTATGAAAAGCCTGCTGGGCAAGACCGATGTCCCATTCGACGTTCATCTGATGATCGAAGATCCGGACAAGTATCTTGAAGATTTCCTGACGCCGAACACGGAGTACATCACCGTGCATCAGGAAGCCTGCGTCCACCTTCACAGGACGATCCAGCACATCAAGGACAAAGGCGTGAAAGCAGGCGTTTCATTGAATCCGGCAACGCCGCTGGAGACTCTGGACTACATATTGCAGGACGTCGACATGGTTCTGCTCATGTCGGTCAACCCGGGATTCGGGGGACAGAGTCTCATACCGCAGGTACTGGATAAGGTCAGGGAACTGGCGAGGATCAAGAAAGAGAGAAATCTTGATTTCCTCATCGAAATCGACGGAGGCGTCAAACTCGACAATGTCAAAGAAGTTGTCGACGCCGGTGTTGAAATCGTCGTTGCGGGATCAGCTGTATTCAAGGCTGATGATATCGAAGCCAGAACGAAAGAGTTCGTAAGGCTGATAGGAGAAGCGTAAATGAAGATTATACTTGATGGAATGGGCGGAGATTTCGCTCCGCAGGAACCGGTCAAAGGTGCCGTTGCAGCGGCAGCGGAACTGCCAAACCATGAAATCGTCATCGTCGGCCCGGTCGAGGTGATTCAGGAAGAACTGGACAAATGCAAATTCAAAGGTGACAACATCAGCATCAGAGAGGCAAACGATGTCATCACCATGGAGGACAGCCCGGTCAGAGCGATCAGGAGAAAGACCGACTCCACACTGGTCGTCGGCTTGAATATGCTCAAGGACGGACAGGGAGACATGTTCGTTTCGGCAGGCAATACGGGGGCTCTCGTCGTTGGAGCCAGACTGATTCTGGGCAGAATCAGAGGCATCGACAGACCGACCCTCGCCAGCATCTATCCGGATATGACCGGCGGAGATCCGTGTCTTTTGGTTGACGCGGGAGCAAGTTCCGAATCGAAAGCCAACAACCTGCTCGAGTACGGACTCATGGGCAGCATCTATGTGGAGAAGGTTTGGGACAGACCGAATCCTAAGGTAGGACTGGTCAACCTGGGCGTCGAAGAAGGCAAAGGCACCAGCGTGACCAAGGACGCCTTCCAGAAACTCAAGGCTTCCCACCTGAACTTCGTCGGCAATGTCGAAGCCAGAGAAGTGCCGAAGCACGTATGCGACGTCATCGTCTGCGACGGATTCGTCGGCAACGTAATCCTCAAACTGACAGAAGGCGTATCCCTGAGCATCTTCAAGCTGATCAAGGGCGCCCTGATGACGAACATGAAGAGCAAGATCGGCGGCGCGCTGATCAAGTCGCAGCTCACCGCACTGAAGGATGAATTTGACTACGAAGAATACGGCGGCGCTCCTGTACTGGGAGTCAACAAGCCTGTCATCAAGATGCACGGATCATCATCGGCGACAGCGGTAAAGAACGCCATTCTGAGAGGTCTGCCTTACGCAGAGGAAGACATCGTCGGCGTCATCCGAACCGAGATGCTCAAGATCCAGGAATTCATCGAAGAGGATGAGGATTGATGAACGAACTTCATGAACTGGAACAAAAACTCGGCTACAGCTTCAGGGATCAGAGCCTTCTGGAAACGGCCCTGACCCACAGCTCGTATACGAGAGAAAAAAGCAAGGCCATCCGGTGCAACGAGCGGCTGGAGTTCCTTGGCGACGCGTTCTTCGATGCGATCATCGGAGAGGATCTGTACAAAAGCTTTCCTGACAAAGAGGAAGGTTTTTTGTCACGTATAAGGGCAACTATCGTCTGCGAGAAATCCCTGGCGATGAAGGCGGAAGTCTTTTCGCTGGGAGAGTACCTGCGAATCGGCAGGGGCGAAGAGAAGACCGGCGGGAGAAAGAAGATATCGATCCTCGCCGACACCATGGAAGCCATTATCGGCGCAGTCTATATGGACGGGGGATTCGAGAGCGCAAAGGCTTTTGTGCTCGATGTTTTTGCTGACGTTCTGGAAAACGCCCGACACGGTAAATATATCGTGACAGACTACAAAACAGCGCTGCAGGAGCTTTTGCAGAGCAAAGGCAGCGCATCGATCAAATACACATTGGCAGAAGAATCAGGGCCGGACCACGACAAGACTTTTCGCGTTGAGCTATATGTAAACGGAAAACGCGAATCAGAAGGGGTCGGGAAGACGATCAAACAGGCCGAACAGCATGCGGCCGAGACGGCTCTGAAAGGGAGAAAAGATGTTTTTTAAGAGAATAGAAATGCAGGGGTTCAAGTCCTTTGCAGAACCGGTAACAATTGAATTCAACGAGGGGCTGACGGGCATTGTCGGGCCGAACGGCAGCGGCAAGAGCAATATCAGTGACGCCATCCGGTGGGTTCTGGGCGAGCAGAGCCCGAAGATGCTGCGCGGCGGCAAGATGGAAGAAGTCATCTTCAACGGCACAGACAGCAGGAAATCCAGAGGTATGGCCGAAGTTACCCTCGTCATAGATAACAGCGACGGCGTGCTTCCGATCGATTATGAGGAAGTCGCCATCACCAGACGTATGTTCAGATCCGGCGAGAGCGAATACCACATCAACGGAAATCAGTGCAGGCTCAGGGACATCCGCGAGCTGATCATGGATACGGGTATCGGCGTTGACGGTTATTCTATCATCGGACAGGGCAAGATCGCCGACGTCATCAGCAACAAGACCGAGTCAAGACGTGAGATCTTCGAAGAGGCTGCAGGCGTCGTCGCCTACAGGACCAAGAAGGCGGAAGCGGAACGAAAGCTTCAGTCCACAGAGATCAACATGGACAGAGTCCGCGATATCATCGGCGAAATCGAGGGACGTATTGACGGACTGCGGGAAGACAGCGTCAAGGCGAAGGAATATCTCAAGCTCAGAGACAGACACAAAGAACTGGAGATCAATATCATCCTGAAGAACGTGGAGAATCTGGAGCTCAAGAACGAGTACGCCAAGGACGATCTGATGGAGGTCGCGCTTTCCATCGACAATGCCAGAGAAGAAAAGCAGCAGCTGGATGAGAAGTACAGCGATGCCAGCTCGAGAAACGAGATCCTGGAGAACCTGTCCGTTGAAGCCAGAGAAAGTCTCCTCAAATCCATCGAGGAACTGAACCAGGCTGTCAACAAGGGCGAGGTCGACAGGGAGAGACTGGCGGCGATCGATGACAACACGGCGAGACTCCACGATGAGATCGAGATCCTGAAAGAAAAGAGAGTCAGGGAACTGGAGAACGCCGGCAGCTATATCGAAGAGAAGAAAAAGATCGATGCGGAGACAGCGGAAGCGGAACGACAGCTGACCGAAAAGACCGACGAATACAACGCACTGACAGAAGAAATGGCCCGTCTGACGGCAGAAGCCGATGAACAGAGGACGAAGCTTTTCGATATTTCCACGGCAGTCAACTCCGCAAAGGCGGAGATCAACAGCCTGGAGCTTTTGCAGGAGACCCTGCAGAAGAGAAAGGAAGCCCTGCTCAATGAGAAGAGCAGCGGGGACACGAGCAACAGGGAGACGCTCGACAGTCTGAATGCCGCGAAGAATGAGAGAAACGAAATCGAAGCGGCTCTCGAAGAGAAGAAACACCGCGCCGATAAGATGCGCGATGAATATCAGCAAAACCAGCGAGATGAGAGAGACGTCGCCAAGACCTCCGAGGAACTGCGCATCAGCATAGGCAGGCTTTCGGCGAGAAAGAAGACCATCGAAGAGATGGAGAGCAACTACGAAGGCTACAACTATGCAGTCAAGCACGTCATGAAATCGGGGCTCAGCGGAATCCACGGCGTCGTTGCCGATCTTATCAGAGTTCCGAAGGGCTACGAGGTTGCTATGGAAACGGCCCTTGGCGCCAGCTTGCAGAACATCGTCTGCGACGATGATGACAGCGCAAGGAGAGCCATCCGGTCCCTGAAGGAGAACAAGGCCGGAAGGATGACCTTCCTGCCGATCAGATCCATCCATGCAGACGCCAGACGCACGGACGATCTGACGGGAGAGCCGGGATTCGTCGGCATGGGACCGGACTGCACAGAGTACGATCCGAAATATGAAGAGATCGTCAAGTACCTTCTCGGACGCGTGGTCGTCGTTGAGGATATGGACAGCGCCGTGAAGATATCCAAGAAGACCAGCGGTATGAGAGTCGTTACACTGGAAGGCGAGATCATCAATTCCAACGGCGCCATCACAGGCGGTAAATTCAAGAACAGAACTGCCAACATCCTTGAAAGAAAGACGGAGATCGCAGAACTCGAAAAAGAGATTGCAGACAAGACCCGACAGCAGAGTGAGAGCGACAAACGTCTCGAAGAACTGCGGGGCAGCATCAAGAGTTTCGCTGACAGGATCGGATCTCTGGAAGGAGAAATCCGTGCGGACGAGCACGCACTCATTACCAAGGACAACGAGATCACCTTCGCTGAAAATACGCTCAAGGATATGAAGAGCACCGGTGAGAAGGTCGAGAGAGAGCTGGCAAGCATCAAGGAAGAACAGGACAGATCAGCCGAGATGATCGCCGAACTCAGAAACAAGATCACCGAGAGCGAGAAGTCCATGGAAGAAGCCCAGAGAATCAGTGAGGAGAAACTGGCTGCCAGCGACGAAAAGAGAAATGACTTCGACAGGATCAGCGAGGAGATCACGAGAGCAAGGATCGCGGTGACGAGCTGCAATCAGAGAAAGGCTCACGCCGATGATCTGGTCAGCAGGATCAACAATCTGGTCGCGGAGATCGAAGGCGACATCCAGTCCAGAGAAGCGGATCTGGCGCGCATGGCGGAAGAGAAGACGTCACTCAGCTCCGGACATACGGATATCGACGGTATGATCAGGGAGAAGGAAAACGTCAAGACCAATGCGGAAGAATATCTGAACGACGTGACCGAGGAAAAGGCGGCCCTGACTTCCGAACTGTCAAAGATCAACGACGAGCGTGAGGAACTGGCGGAGAAGCTCACCAGACTGCAGGATCAGAAGTACGAGCTCGATGTCAGGAAGGCAAAGAATGAAACACAGCTCGAGAACCTGAAGGAAAAGCTTTGGGAGGAATTCGAGATTTCATACATCCAGGCGATGGAATTCAGATCCGAGGAATTCGTCATGTCATCTGCCGTCAAGGAAAACAGGCAGATCAAGAACAGGATCAAGGAACTGGGCGAGGTCAACGTTGGCGCGATCGAGGAATACGAGACCGTCAAGGAAAGATACGAGTTCCTGACGGCGCAGCAGGCCGACATCCAGGAGGCCATGGACAATCTGAACGGCATCATTACAGATATGGACAAGACCATCAAGTCGAAGTTCAAGAGCAGCTTCGATCAGATCGTCGTCAACTTCGAGGAGCAATTCCAGAGACTCTTCGGCGGCGGACATGCCGAACTCAGACTGTCCGACGAGAGCAATCCGCTCGAATCGAACATCGACATCATCGCACAGCCGCCGGGTAAGAAACTGCAGAACATCAATCTGCTGTCCGGCGGTGAGAAGACGCTGACGGCTATTGCCCTCATGTTTGCCGTCCTTCAGGCGAAGCCGACGCCGTTCTGTATTCTGGACGAGGTCGAAGCGGCGCTGGACGATGCCAATATCGACAGATTCATTTCCTGTCTCAGGCAGTTTGAAGACATACAGTTTGCACTTGTAACACACCAGAAGGCGACCATGGAACACGCCGACGTGCTTTACGGAGTCACAATGCCGGAGAAGGGCGTATCAAAGATACTTTCACTTGATTTGGAGGCGTAATGTTAGAAGATAATAAAAAGGGATTTTTCGGGAAACTGTCCCAACGCGTCAGCGACGCCATGGCCATGCGGCCGACCATCGACGAGGAATTCTTCGAAGAACTGGAAGAGATCCTCATCACGTCGGACATCGGCATGGACACGACCATGAAGGTCGTTGAAACGCTGCGCAGAGAAGTTCAGAACAACAATATGACCAAGCCTGAAGTCATCAAGATCAGGCTCGGCAAGATCATAGCCGACTTCATCAACAAAGGCGATAAGCAAAGGCTTTGTCAGGAGACGCCGCTGGTCATTCTCATGATCGGCATCAACGGCGGCGGCAAGACGACGTCCATCGGCAAGATCGCCTATATGCTGAAGAAGCAGGGCAAGACGGTCATGCTTGCGGCAGCTGACACCTTCCGTGCAGCGGCCAGCGAGCAGCTCTGCATCTGGGGAGAGAGAGTCGGCGTCAATGTTGTCAGACACGCGGAAGGCGCCGATCCATCCGCCGTCATTTATGATGCCATTCAGTCTGCAAAGGCCAAGAACATCGATGTGCTCATCTGCGACACTGCAGGAAGACTGCAGAACAAAAAGAACCTCATGGATGAGCTGAACAAGATGAACAAGGTCATCGGCAGAGAATGGCCGGAAGCGCACCGTGAGAATCTGCTGGTTCTCGATGCGACCACAGGCAAAAACGCTATTTCCCAGGTGGCTGAATTCGGTGATGTTGCCGATATCACCGGCATCGTCCTGACCAAGCTGGACGGCACGGCAAAGGGAGGCATCGTCCTCACCATCGCCGATGAATTCGACAAGCCTGTGAAGTTTGTAGGACTGGGAGAAGGAATCGAGGATCTGGAGGAATTCGATCCCGTATCATTTGCAGAGGGAATATTTCAATGAGTACACCGCTGGTAGCCGTCGTTGGGAGACCTAACGTAGGCAAATCGACATTTTTCAATAAGGTAGTGGGACGCAGGGTATCCATCGTAGAAGACACGCCCGGCGTCACCCGTGACAGAATCTACGCCGAAGCGGAATGGTCCGGCGTGCATTTTGCGTTGATCGATACAGGCGGTATCGAACCAAACAGCAAGGACGTCATCCTCTCGCAGATGAGAGAACAGGCTGAAATGGCAATGGACACCTCCGACGTGATCTTGTTCATGGTCGACGGGAAAGAAGGCCTGACGGCCGCCGACAGGGAAGTCGGAGAGATGCTCATGAAGACGGGCAAGAAAGTGGTGCTGGCAGTCAACAAGATCGACAGACCGGAACTGCCGGACGACTTCTATGACTTCTATGAGCTGGGACTGGGAGAGCCGATCCCGATTTCCTCGGCCAACATGCTGAATCTGGGGGATCTGCTGGACGAGATCGTAGCCAGCTTCCCGGAGGGCGCAGGCACCGAAGAGGACGATTCCATCAAGATTGCCATGATCGGCAAACCGAATGTGGGCAAGTCCTCGCTGATCAACAAGATACTCGGTGAAAACCGCGTCATCGTATCACCGATCGCAGGGACCACGAGAGACTCTATCGATACGCCGTTTGAGCACGATGGAGAGAAATATACGCTGATCGATACGGCCGGTATCAGGCGCAAGAGCAAGGTCAATGAGGACATCGAAAAGTTCAGTGTCATCAGAGCCGTTGCCGCCATCGAGCGCTGCGACGTATGCCTGCTCATGATCGACGCTCAGGAGGGCATTACCGAACAGGACAAGAAGATCGCAGGCATCGCCCATGAAGCGGGCAAAGGAATCGTCATCGTGGTGAACAAGTGGGATCTCATCGAAAAAGAGACGGGCACCATGAACGAGTTCAAAAAAGAGATCGCCCGCGAGCTGGGATTCATGTCCTACGCGCCGTCGGTATTCATTTCGGCACTGACCGGGCAGCGTGTGAATCAGGTCATCGACATGGCCAAGTACGTTGCGGAGAACCGCGCCATGAGAGTGCCGACCGGCCAGCTCAACGCGCTGATCACCGATGCGACAATGATGAAACAGCCTCCTGCCGACAAGGGCAAGAGACTCAAGATATACTACGTAACTCAGGTAGGAGTCAAGCCGCCGCTTTTCTCCTTCAAAATCAATTCGAGACCGCTCATGCATTTCTCTTACTCCAGATACCTGGAGAACAAGATCAGAGAGGCTTACGGATTTGAAGGAACATCGCTGAAGTTCGTCTTCAGGGAAAAGGGCGAGAAAGAAGAGGAGTTCTAGGATGAATTATATTTTGCTTGGCGTGCTGGGCGTCATCGCCTATTTCATCGGCAACATTTCACCGTCGACGATCATGGCGAAACGTCAGGGTCTGGACATCAAAAAAGAAGGATCCGGCAACGCAGGAACAACCAACGCATTGCGAGTCATGGGCAAGAAGGCCGGCGCCATCACCTGCATCGTCGATATACTCAAAGGCGTGGCAGCTGTCGTGATCGGACTGCTTGCGGCAGGTCCTGTGGGAGCGTACCTTTGCGCCCTCTGTGTTTTCCTCGGTCACGTGTGGCCGATCGTTTACAAGTTCCAGGGCGGCAAAGGCGTTGCGACGGCTTTTGGTGCGGTACTGGGAGTCAATCCGCTGCTTGCGGTCATCTCCCTGGCAATCGTGGCGATCGTGGTGTTCACATCCAAGAGAATGTCGCTGGGCTCTCTGGTAGGAGCGATCGCATTCCCGATACTGTCGATTTTCATGGAACCGGGATTCGTCGTATTTGCAGCGGTCATGGCGATCGTCATCATCATCAAGCATAGAGCGAATATCGTAAGACTGGTTCACAGCGAAGAGCCGGTCATGGGAATCTTCAAGAGCAAAGAAGAAAAAGAAGAAACGGCAGCAGAAGAATCTGAAGAAGGGAGTTCTGAAAATGAGTAGAATCGGAGTCATAGGAGCAGGCAGCTGGGGAACGGCACTTGCAACGGTCGTTGCCAGCAAAGGCCACGACATCAAGATTTTTGACGTGGATGAGAAACACCTCAGATCCATGCAGGAACATCACGAGAATATGGACTACCTTCCGGGCGTTCCTTTGATCGATAATATAAAAATGGCATTCACAACGGAAGACGCGATCAAAGACGCCGAAGTCATTCTGTTTTCGGCACCGGCGCAGCACTTCCGAAGCGCGCTCACCGCGGCCAGGGAATTCATCGGAGACGATGTGATCCTGATCAACGTAGCCAAAGGCATCGAGAAGGGCACGCACAAGAGAATGTCCGAGATTGCCGTCGAAGTCATGGGCGAAGACATTCTGGACAGATATGTTGTTCTTTCGGGACCGTCCCATGCGGAGGAAGTCGGCAGGAGAATGCCGACCACCGTCGCAACGGCATCGAGGAACATTGAAGCGGCAAAGAAGATCCAGGATCTGTTCATGACAGACAGATTCCGTGTATATACCATTGACGACGTTACAGGTGTGGAACTCGGCGGAGCGCTGAAGAACATCATCGCTCTGGGCGCCGGCATATCCGACGGTATGGGCTTTGGCGACAACGCGAAGGCAGCCCTCATGACGAGAGGCCTCGCTGAGATCACGCGTCTCGGACTCAAACTGGGCGCAAGACCGGAGACGTTCGCCGGACTCACCGGAACAGGAGACCTCATCGTAACCTGCACCAGTATGCACTCCCGTAACAGAAGATGCGGCATCATGATGGGAGAAGGCATGGCGCCGGAGGAGGCTATCGCCAAAGTGGGCATGGTCGTCGAAGGCATGTTTACTGCAGAGGCGGCTTACGAGCTGGCGCAGATCGCAGGCGTCGAGATGCCGATCACCGACGTGATCTACAAAGTCACAAAGGGCGATCTCAAAGCCAAGGATGCCGTCGAGATGCTCATGGGACGTGACAAGCGTCCTGAACTTGATAGAGATAATGGCTAAACAGAGAACCTATCACATTACAACTTTCGGATGTCAGATGAACGAACACGACTCCGAGACTATATCGGGCATGCTTCAGCAGCGGGGATATATGGAGGCACTCGAAAGAGACGCCGCCGATATCGCGATCATCAATACATGCAGTGTCAGAGAAAACGCGGATAAGCGTTTTTTCGGCACATTAGGGCAATTAAAGAAGCTCAAGGTCAAAAATCCCGATTTCGTAACGTGCGTATGTGGCTGCATGATGCAGCAGGAGCACATCACTGAAGCGGTCAAGCAGAAATATCCATGGGTGGATATCATTTTTGGTACCCACAACATCCACGAATTCCCGGATATGCTGGAGCAGCTTTATGAAGCGCGCGCCGCAAAGGCTGCGGGGAGCGAACAGGATGCAGAAGCTGCCGAGGGCCCAGTGCCGACCGATTCGGCAGGCCTTTGCACGGAGGACCGACGCGCCTACAACATTGCCAAGCACGATGTCAGAAGCGCCAAGGATACCCGTGTGGTCCGCGTCTACGACGATAAGAAGGAAATCGTTGAGGGGCTTCCGGCCAAGCGGCTTTACAGACACAAAAGCTTCGTGAACATCATGTTCGGATGCAATAATTTCTGTTCTTACTGCATCGTTCCGTACACACGCGGACGGGAAAAGAGCAGGATGCCTGAGGACATCATCGATGAGGTAAAGAACCTGGTTGCCGACGATGTCAGGGAAGTGACCCTTCTGGGGCAGAACGTCAACTCCTACAAAGGCGTCGACGCGAGGGGCAGACAGTGGGATTTCACCGACCTGATCTATGCGCTGAATGATGTCGACGGACTGGAGAGGATCCGGTTTATGACATCTCACCCAAAGGACCTTTCCGACAGGCTGATCAAAGCCTTTGTGGAATGCAGGAAACTCTGCAATTACATCCATCTGCCGGTCCAGGCGGGCAGTACCGAAGTGCTTGCGCGCATGAACAGAAAGTACACCCGCGAGCAGTATATCGAGCTCGTTCGGAAGCTGCGGGAGGCGGTTCCTGATATCGCCATCAGCACGGATATTATCGTCGGTTTTCCGGGAGAAACGGAGGAGGATTTCGAGGACACGCTGAAACTGGCCGAGGAGATCCGATATGACTCCGCTTTCACGTTCCTGTATTCCATCCGAAAGGGAACACCGGCGGCGGAGTATGAAGATCAGATTCCGGAGACGGTCAAGCACGAGCGATTCAACCGCCTCGTGGACATCATGAATGCCTGCAGCAGGGAGAAGAATGCGGCCTACGTGGGACGCACGGAGAAGGTCCTCATCGAAGGGGAATCCAAGAAGGGTTCCGGCATGCTCACGGGCAGAACAGAGACCTTCAAACTCGTTGATTTTCCAGGCGATCCGGCCCTCGCGGGGCAGATCAGAAATGTGAAGATCACAGATTCAAACACCTTTAGTCTCAAAGGTGAATTGATAGATTGATGACACAGGAAATACTTGATAATAATGATATAAAAAAGAGACGAAGGGCAGCAGTCGCAGTCGCACTCCTGACATGCTTCACCATGTCCCTGATCGGCAGCGCGCTGAACCTGTCGATCCCTTCGATCTCAGGCGATCTTCAGGTCGAGGCGTCTACCGTCGGATGGCTCGTGACCGGGTACATGCTGACGGTGGCGACACTGAGCGTGCCATTTGGCAGACTTGCCGACATATGGTGCAGGAAGAGTGAACTTGTCGTCGGAATCGCTGTGTTTCTGGCGGGATGCGTGGGCGCGGCCCTCGCGCCGTCTATGGCAGCGCTTCTGGTGATGCGTGTTCTGCAGGGGCTCGGGGCCTCGATGGTCATGAGTACCAATACGCCGATTCTGATCAGCGCCTATCCGCCGGAGATGAGGGGAAGGGCCATCGGCTATTCCATCGCGGCCGTCTACGTCGGCCTGTCCCTGGGACCGGTCATCGGCGGCATCTTGAACCATAATCTGGGATGGCGGTCGATCTTCGTTGCGGCGGCCATTATGGCGGCAGCAGCTCTGGCCGTGGCGGCGAAAGGAATCGTTAAGGAAGAAACTGAAGGCAAGGGCAGGTCCTTTGATCTTTTGGGCAATATCATTTACGCGGGGTTTATCGTACTGTTCATGTATGGGTTATCGGAAATCGAGAAGGGGATGCTTCCGATTCTGATTACTGCGGCCGGCGTGCTTTTGGGCGTCGTATTTGTCATTCATGAACTGAAGACAGAGGATCCGGCACTGAATATCAGCCTGTTCCGCTCCAATATCGGATATACGCTTTCCAATGTAGCGGCGCTCATGAATTACGGCGCGACTTTTGCCATCGGCTACCTGACATCGATATATCTGCAGGTGGTTATGGGCTTTACGTCTCAGACTGCAGGGTTTATACTCATCACACAGCCGGTGATCATGGCGATACTGACGCCGCGCATGGGCAGACTGTCGGACAAACGCTCGCCCTTCGTCCTGTCGTCGATTGGTATGGGCTTTTGTGCGATGGGGACATTGTTCTATTTATTCATCGATGAAGAGACGCCTCTCGGTCTGATCGTTGCGGCGCTCATCATCACAGGCATCGGATTCTCCTTTTTCTCATCGCCGAACACAAATGCGATCATGTCCTGTGTTGAGAAAAAGGATTACGGCATCGCCACATCGGTGCTGAACACCATGCGGTCGATCGGACAGACCACCAGCATGGTCATCGTCACGATAATCGTGGCAATCATGCTTCCGGGAATGCAGATCACACAGGCAAGCCCTGCGGTGCTGGTCGCGGTGATCCACCGGGCATTCATTATTTTCACGATCATGTGTATTATAGGAATATTCATATCCCTTAAGAGGAAAAAGCAATGAATATCAAACAGATAGCAGAAAAAGCGGGCGTATCCGTAGCAACGGTATCCAGGGTGCTCAATCACCCGGAAAACGTCGCGCCTGCCACGAGAGAAAAAATACAGAAGATCATCGACCAGGAAGAGTACACGCCGAACTGGTTCGCTCAGGGTCTGAATTTTAACAGGACCAAAACCATCGGGCTGGTCATTCCTCATACCATCAGTTCCTCCTACATGGAGATCGCCAACGGGATCGAGGAAGTTGCCAGACAGAAGGGGTATATCACCTTCATGTGCAACATGGAAAAGGACCCGCAGATGGAGAGAGAGTACATCGGTCAGCTGATTACCAGGAAGGTCGACGGCATCATCCTCATGTACTCCTCGCTGACAGAGGAATATATGTCCTGGATCAAGGGCGAGAACATTCCTATGGTTCTGATTGGCGAGAATGTCGCGCGTCCTGACTACAATTCGGTTATCGTTGACTGCAGAGACGGCGCGGTCCAGATGGTGGCCCATCTCATCGAGTGCGGCCACGACTCCATCGGCATCCTCTGCGGACGCGACCCGGAACAGGAAGTCAGCACCATTCTGCAGGGCTATAAGAATGTCTTCAAGGCCAACGGCAAAGAGGTTTCTCCGAAGTACATCCAGCACGTCGACAATAATATCGAGGGCGGATACATCGGCATGAAAAAGATGATCGCAGCTATGACGAGTCCGGGAGGCAAGCCTGCAGACCAGCTGGATGCTATTTTTGCAACCAGCGACGAGATCGCCTTCGGCGCCATGGACGCCATCAAGGACAGCGGTCTTTCGATTCCTGAAGATATTGCAGTTGCAGGCTTTGGAAATAACAAGATGTCCAATCTCATGGAACCGAAACTCACGACAGTGGAGCAGCCTTTCAGGCTTATGGGCATATACGGCGCCCGATTGCTCTTTGACCTGATCGATGAAGAATCAAAGAGAACGGGCAGACCTGAACATATCACGCTGAAGACCAAAATGCGCATACGAAAATCATGCGGACATAAAGACAGAATAGGAGAGATGTTCTGATGCTGGAAACTAATTATCTGGGACTGAAACTCAAAAACCCCGTTATCGTGGCGGCAGGCCCCTGGAACCGGGACGGCAAGGGGATTAAAGCCTCTCTGGAGAGTGGCGCGGGAGCCGTTGTGACCGAGAGCATCGTCAGTGATATCGTTATGGACGTCCGACCGAGAATCGCGGCAGATTCCATGGGCGCGCAGAATATCAGGCTCTACAGCGACATTCAGATCGAAGGATGGGAGCGGGAGATGGAAATCGCCAAATCCAGCGACGGCGTGGTCATCGCCAGCATCTCCGGCCATTCTCCGTCAGAAGTCGCCTATATGGCCAGCAAAATGGAAAAATTCGGCGCTGACGCCATCGAACTGAGCGTGTCGAACCCGGCTGTCGAATCTTTGGAAGTCGTGGCCTCCGATGCGGACACGGTCTATGATATGACAAAGGCTGTCGTTTCGGCGGTCAGCATCCCGGTAACGGTCAAATTATCCCAGAATACGACCAATATCGCCAAGGTCGCAAAGGCTGTAAAAGCGGCCAACGGATCAGGCGTAACCGCCATCAATACGGTCAGAGGTATCCTGGGTGTGGATATCGAGCAGGCGAAACCTGCGCTTTCAACCTATGGGGGCATTTCGGGAGAGTACATCAGGCCTTTGGGACTGGCGTCGGTAGCGACGATCGCCCAGACTGTGGATATTCCGATTTGCGGCGTGGGCGGAATCAGCTCGGCAAAACACGTTCTGGAGTATATGATGCTGGGCGCAAGCACCGTTCAGGTGGGAACCGGCGTCATGACAGAGGGACGGGACATCATCCGCAAGATAGTACAAGAATTAGAAATATGGGCACAACATCATAACCTCGAAAATATATCCGAGATCAGGGGCAAGGCCCTGGACAATCTCAAATCTTTTGAGGAAATGAAGTTTGAACCGTCCGTAAGCACTGCAAATGGAGCG
>JAFRVY010000118.1 GCA_017438285.1 Bacillota bacterium | reverse complement strand
GCCACTGCAAAAGAGAATTTCATATTCGATCACATGGACATCAGCAGGAAGACCATCCTCATCGTGCCGGACCAGTATTCGCTCCAGATGGAGAGGGATGCGCTGGCTCATTTCAGGGACAGGGGAACGGCGCTGCTGGACCTCATGGTCACGGATTTCAGCAGTCTCGGCAGCAAAGTAGTCAGAGACTCCGACAGCAAAACGCCGGAGCTGATCGACAAGTACGGCAGGCACATGCTGCTGTCGCTGATCATCGACCGCAACGCGGAAGAACTGAGCATCTACAAGAAAATGAAGGGGCGAAACTCTTTCACAGCGCTTATGAACCAGCTGATTTCCGAGATGAAGCGTTACGGTACGACGCCGGAGAACCTGGCTGAAATCGAGGCGGACGGATCGCCTATCGGCGATACGTATCTCAAGTTCAAACTCGATGATATCGGGAAGATTTTTGGTGCGTATGAAGAGCAGATCCAGGACAAATTCCTGGATTCCGAGGACTATATCAAGTTTTACGGAGACCTGATTCTTGATTCCGAGATCGTGAAAGGGGCGGACATCTGGGTCTACGGATTCGACACCTTTACGCCGCTCAACATCAGCGTCATGCAAAGGCTTCTCAGAGCAGCCGACAGCTTCAATGTCGTCATGACGTGTGAGTACAGCGACGATGATTGCCAGGGCGCGCCGGAAGATGCACGCAGGTTTACCACCGGTGAAGGCGAGGGCCTGTTTGACCTGCCGAAGTTCGTCATCTCACAGCTTCGGGATATGGCGGCGCAGGCCGGTGAGGAAGTTACGCTGACACCAATCACGGAGGCTCGCCAATCAGCCTTTGCAGCCAGGGTCGAGCTGGCGGAAACGTCGAACATATACGCTGAGGCAGACCGTGCGGCCGCATACATCACGAAACTGGTCAGAGACGACGGTTACAGGTTTGGAGATATCGCACTTATCTGCAACGACATGGATGTCAGAGGCAGGATCCTTGCGAGAACCTTCCAGAGATGGGGCATTCCGGCCTTTGCAGATCAGAAGCGAAAGGTGCTGCACCAGCCGGTCATCCGGTTTGTGCTGTCTCTTCTCGACATCATGGTCAAAGGCTACGAGAACGACGCCATCATGAGCATGGTCAAGACGGGACTGCTGGGATGGAGCAGGGAAGACGAAGAACTTTTGCAGAATTACGCCGGTGAGTTCAGGATTCGCGGCACCAAATGGAAAAAGGAATTCACCCTCACAGGTGATGCATATACAGAAGAGGAACTGACGCGGCTCAATGAGATGCGAGCCGAGATCGTAGAGATCGTACAGACCTCGAAGGAGGAGACAGGCAGGCGGAACACGGCGGAAGAAAAGGTACGCGGCATCTACGAGTACCTCGAGACCAGATTCAGGATCCGCGACAAGATTGGAGAGGTCATCGAGATGCAAAACGATATGCAGCTTCTCGAGGCAGCGGCTGAAACGGCACAGAGCTGGAACCTTATCTGCAATATTTTTACGCAGATCGTGAGGGTGCTGGGAAGCGAGCGCATCAGCAACGAGACGCTGAGGAACCTCATCGGCGCCGGTCTGGAAGCGGCGGAAATCGGACTGGTTCCGCAGAGCGGCGACTGCGTGCTCATCGGAACCATGCAGAGAACCAGGATCAGCAGGACCAAAGTCCTGATGATCACAGGCGCCAACGAAGGAATCCTGCCGTATGGATCTTCCGAAAACGGACTGCTCACCGACAAGGAACTCGAGATACTCGAAGACCTGAAGGTCAGCATCTCCAAGAGAAAAGATATCTCAAGACAGGAAGAACAGCTTGCGATTTACAGGAATCTGTCCCTTCCGACAGATATCCTTTATGTTTCCTACAGCATGGCGGATGGAGACGGCAGAGGCGCATCCCCGTCAACCCTGTTCACGGATCTGAAAGAGATGTTCGGCATCACACCGATGAGCGATATCGGCAGAGGCGACCGCATGGAGATGATCAACTCGCAAAAGGCCACAATGTCCTTTATGGCAGACGCCATGCGAGAGTACATCGACGAGGATCGTATTGGCCGGGAGTGGCTTTTGACCATGAAATGGTACGAAGAGCACGACAAGGCGGACATTGACAGAATCATGAACGGCCTCGGCTTCAGCAACGAACTGGAGTCTCTCGGCGAAGAAATGGCCGACGCTCTGTACTGCGGCGACGCTGATAAAATGCTGGTCAGCGCTTCGAGACTCGAAAGATACAGCGAATGCCCATTCAAGCATTTCATCGGTCAGGGACTGCGTGCCGACGAACAGCGCGTGTTCGAAATCGGACCGCGGGAGATCGGCGATGTATATCACGAATGCCTCATGACTTTCTCGCAAAGGCTTACCCCGGGAGACATGGCAGTCAACGACCCTGCATCCCCGTGGATGACCATCACGAAGGAAGAGTGCGGCGAGGAAATCAGAAAAATCATAACTGGTGAAGTGGAAGGCTACCGCGAGGGGCTGTTTGATTCCGATGCGGAAGGCAGCTTCAGAGCAAGGCGTATGATAGAGATCTGCACGGAGGTTGCATGGGCGCTGGTCAATCAGATCAGACGCAGCAGCATCAAAAACATGCGATTTGAGGAGCCGTTTGGTTATCCGGGCAATTCCCTTCCACCAATTAGAGTGCAGCTCTCAGAGGGCAAGGAAGCCCTTCTGAGAGGCAGGATAGACAGGGTAGATGTCATGGACGTCCATGGACAGGATGCTGTCAGCATCGTCGACTACAAGAGCGGCAAAAACGTCATCGAGAGCAAGGATGTCAGGAACGGGTACAAACTCCAGCTCATGGTCTACATGAATGCGGCTAAGCAGGATATGGAGCCTGCCGGGGTCTTTTATTTCAAGATCCACGACAATGTATTTACCACAGCAAAAAACAACGAGGAGGCAGAAGCAGACGCCTCCCAAAAGATCAGGAGCGCCTACTCCATGGAGGGTATCACCATAGGCGATGAAGGGTTCTATGAAGCCTTTGATTCCGACTTCTACAAGCTGGCGTCAGCCGGAGAGTCGAGCAAATCAGAGACGATTCCTGTAAACTTCGTTAAGACGGACCAGGAATATAAAGCAACGGGCGGCGGTGAGCTATTGACCGAGGAGGAATTCAAGGAACTCTGTGAGATCGCTCAGGAGCAGGTCGAGCGCATCTGCAGGGAGATCTACGCGGGCAACATTCAGATCGCACCGAAGCGGGAGAGAAAGGGCAGCAACACCCAAACTGCCTGCGACTACTGCGGCTATAAGAGCATCTGCATGTTTGACACGCGTTTTGACGGATGCCGCTATTCGGAAGTGTAATCATGAAACAGAAGAAGATAAACAAGACGAATGTCATGCGCCTGCTGGATCAGGCGAAAATCGAATATACCGCTCACACCTACGCTGATACAGATGCGATAAGCGGCGTTGAGGTGGCCGAGGTTTTGGGACAGGATCCGGCGAGAGTCTTCAAGACGCTGGTCACGGTCGGTGCAGGCAAAGCCCCGGAGCACTATGTATTCATGGTGCCGGTTGCAGAGGAACTGGACCTGAAGAAGGCCGCCGCTGCAGTAGGGGAGAAGAGCATACAGATGATCAAGTCCAAGGAGTTGCTCGGCCTGACAGGCTACATCCACGGCGGCTGTTCGCCGATCGGTATGAAAAAGCAGTTTCCGACTACGATACATATGACAGCTCTGGATGACAGCATTTGTCCGGTCATATTCTTCAGCGCAGGGAAGATCGGGTATCAGATAGAGTGTTCGCCGGGCGACCTAGCGAAGATGATTCCGCTGAAGTTTGCAGATATAATTTAGTAATCCACTACCCAAAAGAGCAATCAGTAACAAACAAAAGACGCTGCGTCATGCAGCGTCTTTTAATATATAATCTTTGGCTATGTAATTCGCCGTTACAGTCCGACAAGAGTTCCGGCGAAGATTCCGTAGTAATTGCCGAGAACGTAACCGAGGGTTCCGACCAGAATGGCAGGAACGATCAGCGCATTCCAGCCCTTTGCGATTGCCATGGCGGCTGCCGTAGTCGGTCCGCCTATGTTTGCGTTTGAAGAGATGATGATTTCTTCAAGACTGAATCTCAGAAGTTTCCCGAATACGAACGAGAACAGCATGTTGATGAATACGATGATCGCGCAGAACAAAAGCAGCAGCGGTGCTTTTGTTACGATCATGTATATGGAGGCCGGAACACCGATAACTGCGAAGAAAATGTGAATGAGGTAAGTGCCTATTTCCTGCGCACCGGCGATTTCGCCGACCTGTCTTGGGAAGAGCGTAGCCACCAGCATGGTAAGCGTGGTTATGATCAGATACTGATTTCCAAGAAGTCCGTTGAGAAGGGAGAGCCCGAAGTTGGAAGTCGGGATAACTTCTCCGAGCACCTTGGAAATATTGACCGAGACTGCCACGATAACCAGCGAGAGGGCAATGCAGATAGCTATATCCTTGAGGGACACCTGCTTCGGCTGCCAGAATGTGGCGGCGCCTGCAGGCTTGCCGTCCTCTGAACCGGCAGTGAGCTCATCTATAATTGGATGTTTGTAATGTTTAAGGAAGAATTTTGACCCTGCAGCGGCAATCAGTGCGAAGAAGTAAAGCGCCATCAGCAGGTTGTCCGCAACGACTGATGATGAGACGAGTTCGCCTCCGACGTTGTATGCATCTGCCATAGCAACCAGATTAACACTTCCGCCGGTATATGTACCTATCATCATAGGCAGAACCAGATTGAGGTCTGCAAAGGCCCCCTTGAGCAGGTTGAATGCCACGATACCCCCGGCGATGGTTCCGATGCCGCTAATCAGGTAGATAATGAGGAGCCTTCCGCTTTCCTTACCGATTCTCTTGATATCTGCATTGAACAGAAGCATTGGTATTGCTAGAGGAATGATATAGCTCCAAACGAAATCATAAGCCGGCGCATCCAACGGGATAATTCCGGTGTTGGATAGTATCATGGCTCCAATGAGAGCCATAACGCATCCGGTAACCTTGGATCCTATCTTGGTCTTTTGTTCTAAATAAACTGCTAAGGTGGCAATTGCCGCAATGATAGCAAACAGCGCCCATGTGTTGTCAGCACTTATCAGTGTGTGTTCCATTATTCTAGCCTATCTTTCCTTCGTCAATCAGTTTTGCAAGTTCTTTTGCGAAATAAGTGATGTACATTCCTGCGCCGCTTCTATATGCGCCGATTGCCATTTCGCTAATGATTCTTTCTTCATCGATCCAGCCGTTCTGCGCTGCCGCTTTGACCATGGAGTATTCTCCGCTTACGCTGTAAGTGGCGATTGGAATATCAGTAGTGCTTACGACTTTTTCGAGGAGATCGTAATATGCCATTGCAGGCTTTACGATCAGCATGTCCGTTCCTTCCTCAATATCGAGGAAAGCTTCCTTCATGGCTTCTCTGCCGTTGTGGAAATCCATCTGGTAACTCTTCCTGTCTCCAAAGCAAGGAGCAGAGTCAGCAGCATCACGGAAAGGTCCGTAAAAAGCTGAAGCAAACTTTACTGCATATGACATGATCGGAGTGTTCTTGAAACCATCCTTGTCAAGCTGCTGACGGATAGCCATAACATGGCCGTCCATCATGTCGGATGGAGCGACGACATCAGCTCCGGCTTCAGCCTGCGAGCTTGCGATTTCGCCAAGCTTGATGATCGTTTCATCGTTGTCTACATATTCACCGTGGAGAATTCCGCAGTGACCGTGTGACGTGTATTCGCACATGCAGACGTCTGCGATGAAAAGCATGTCAGGGAAGTTCTTTTTTCCTTCTCTGAGGGCTCTCTGTACGATGCCGTCATGAGCATAGGCCTGACTTCCAACCTCATCCTTGTGCTCAGGAATTCCGAACATGAGAATGTTGTTCACGCCAAGCTTTGCGGCTTCTTCAAGCGCGTATGGCAGCTGGTCAACGCTGTAGCGGTACTGTCCGGGCATTGAAGGGATCTCCTCCTTGATACCCGTTCCGTCTATGGCGAAGATCGGGTAGATCAGAGAGGACTTATCCACTCTCGTCTCTCTTACCATCTTTCTCATTGCTGCTGTCGTACGCAGTCTTCTAGGTCTGTTGATCAATTCCATTAAACCATCTTCCTTTCGTTTTTTTCTTGAATTACATATCTATAACTTTCGCTAACATACTATCTATTGTCGCTTCGTCTGAAACGGTTATTTTGAAACCGTGTTCGGCAGCAGCCTCCGCGGTGCGCTCGCCGATGCAAAGGGCCGGTACACCGTCAAATCTCGGGGCTGCGCCGTCCGCCGTGCTACCAGCCGCAGCGTCTGCGCTGCCCTGCGATTTGATGAACCCCTCAACGCAGCTTCTGCTGGTGAAGGTCAGGAAATCGACCGGGCCCATTTCTTCCAGAGGCGGCTGATCGATCAAATGTGTTTCATAGACCGGATAGTCTGTGAACGGGATATACGCCCGCGACAGCGCATCTGTTACATCATGGGATGCGGCCGTTGTGCGCAGCAGCAAAACCCTGCTGTCTTTATCGACGAAACCGCTTTCGATCATTTCCTTTCCGAGCGCTTCGCCGCTGTAAACGGACGGAATGAAGTCCGCCGTCAGCCCATAATCTCTGAGAGCTGCTGCTGTCGCGCTGCCGATGCAGGCGATGCTGATTCCGGCAAGTGCTCTCATATCGAGGCCTTCCTCCAGAAGCCACTCACAGTAGGACCTGACGCCTTCTGCGCTGGTAAACACAAAGGTGTCAAAAGCCTTACCCCGCGTATCCGGTTCTTCATAGATTTCCGGTACATCAAGAGGCCTGATCGGTGTCGTTTCGATGCACGGATACATGATCACTTCAGCGCCCAGCTGCCTCAGACCGTTTGCGAGCTTTGAATTTCTCGCTGCCGGCTGGGTCACAACGACGCGCTTCCCCAGCAAAGGCTTCTTGTCAAACCAGTCGAATTTATCCGAGAGGCTGCATACTTTACCTACGAGTATGACAGCCGGTGATTTCACGTTGTTCTCGCGGACCACCTCGCAGATTTGCGAAAGGGGAGCAGTGAATGTTCTCTGTCCCGGCATGGTGCCTCTTTCGACGATGGCGGCGGGCATTTCAGAATCCATTCCGGCCTTGATAAGTCCGTCGGCAATTCTGTCCACCGTGGAAACGCTCATCATGAAGACGAGAGTGCCCTTCAGCCTTACAAGTGCGTCGAAATCGATTTTCAGCTCGGCCCCGGCCTTTGCATGTCCCGTGATAATGTGCAGAGAAGAACAGAAATCTCTGTGAGTTACGGGTATGCCGCCGTAAGCAGCTGCAGCGATCGACGAAGTGATGCCCGGTACGACTTCAAAGTCGATGCCGTTTTCCTCCAAAAGCTCCAGCTCTTCGCCGCCTCTTCCGAACACGAAGGGATCTCCGCCTTTCAAGCGGACGACGACTTTTCCGGCCTTTGCCTGATCCAGCAGGATCTGATTGATCTCGTGCTGGGGTACAGGGTGGTTACCGGCGTTCTTGCCTACATCTATCTTCTCAGCGTCTGCCGGGATCATTTCCATGATCTCCGGACCGACGAGTCTGTCGTATACTATCACGTCAGCTTTGCTTATTAATGTCTTTCCTTTTAGGGTCATCAGGCCGCCGTCTCCGGGACCTGCGCCAACTAGGTACACTTTACCGTTCATTGGGTTTTTCCTTTCATCTGCAGCGCCAGGCTGTGTCCCAGCGCAACACATTCTTCATCTGTTACCGCAACAGCCTCGCATGACAATACGACCGGATTGCCGTCCTTGTCTATATCCATGCCGGTCAGCTTGATCTTGTCGCCGTCAATAGAAGCATAAGCAGCGATAGGAGAGGTGCAGCCCCCGTTAAGAGTTCTTACGAAGCTTCTCTCGCAAAGGCTTGACCTCCAGGCGTCTCTGTCGTCGAATCCTTTCAGGAAGGACGTGTCCTGCCCGGCTCGTCCCTGTACGGCCAGCACGCCCTGACCTGCAGAAGGGATCATCTCATCCGGTTCGAATATGCGGCTGATCCTGTGTTCCAGGCCGGCGCGCTTGAGACCGGCAACTGCAAGCAGAGTTGCGGCGAAATGACCGCTGTCCACCTTGGCCAGTCTGGTTTGCACATTGCCTCGCATAGGTTCGAAAGTCGCTTCCGGGTAGAGCTGCTTAAGCTGTATGATTCTCCTGTTTGATGAGCAGCCGATCGGCTTGCTGAGATCAAGTTCAGTCACGCCTTCAGGAAGGATCAGTGCGTCTCTTGGGTCCTCTCTCACCGAGCATGCCAGTACCGGCAGCTCCTCTGATACGTCCATGGTCATATCCTTGACGCAGTGGACGACCAGGTCTACCTCCTCAGCAGCCAGAGCGATTTCCAGTTCCTTGATGAACAGGCCTTTGCCTCCGATCTTGTCGAGGTTGCGGTCGAGGATCTTGTCGCCTTTGGTCTTCATGGTGACCAGTTCCAATTCAATAGAATCGTCGGCTTCGCGTATAGCATCCATCAGCATCTCCGACTGGATGACAGCCAGAGCGCTTTCTCTGCTTCCAACTTTGATTTTCATGCTAGTATAACCTTTCCTCGATAATGCGGCGCAGCTCAGCTGCAGCCTTTCTTACAGTATCATGTGAGCTTCCGTCACCCACAAGACCCATTACCAACTCGTCACTTGACGCAAAGGCAGGGAACCAGAAGGTCGATTCGTCCTGCGCATCGCAGACGTTTACCTGAATGCCGCGGTCCCTGCAAAAGGTTCCAACTCGGGCATTCGTATGCCGGTCATCGGTACATGCCAGGACCATGAAGGCCTCGTCAAAAAGCTCTGCATACTTTCCGGCATTCTCGGGATCAAAAGAGCCTTCTATATGGCGTATGCGTTCTCCGTCGCAAAGGCTTGATATCTCATCTGTAACGCTGTCAGAAATCACAGTGATCCTGAAGCTGAACTGTGACAGGGTTTTTATTCTGCGGCCAGCGATGTTACCGCCGCCGATGATGACGACGCTCTTGCCCTTTGTATCTATGAACATAGGAAAGTGATCATGTGTCTTCATGGTCTTTCTCCTTACTGTTTTCTCTGTCTCTTGATGGCGATGTTAAGTATGCCGCCGATGACGATGATGATCACCGAAACGATCAGCACGTTGATCGCCGCCTCCTGCGGAATCTGGCTCTTGGCTCCGATCGTGTCCTGATAGAAGGTCAGCTGGTATTCGATCTCCACAGGATCACCCATTGCCGTCGTGTCGGCGATGACCGGCATGCGATCGTCCATGACTGCAATCGGAATGGTGAAGGTGGAGTTGCCGCCGTCAGTCGTCTCATTGAGATAAGTCTTATTGCCAACGATCATGTAGTCGTAATAGGTGCTGCTCCACATCAGCCTGGCGTAGGCTTTGCCGTCTTTGACGATGAGCCAGGTAGGGGAGGTGACGCTGGCGCGTCCGCTTCCGCCGGTCATGTTGACCTGAATGGAGTACTCGCCGTCTTCGAGGTCGACGGCAACAGGTTCATAACTGGCGAGCTCATTTGACGCGGATGAACTGTTGGTCTGTGAATCCTGATCCTCTTTGCCGGACTTGCCGTCGTATGTTTCCATCGCGTCTTCGATCTTGTCGTAGTCAGGAAGTTCAATACGCAGGGCTTTTGCAGGGAGCGTGGTCGCATCGAACAAAATCTGTCTCGGATACCACTTTTTCTTTTTCTTGCTGAAAGCCGCGCATTCAATCGGCTTATCCAGTGCGGAAACCCTGAAAGAGAAGGTGCCTTCGCCTTCCTTTTCGACCGGTTCGATGTAGTCTTCCAAAGGAGCCTTGGCAGCTTCTGCAGGTGTGCCCAGATAGACGAACTTGTAGCTGGTGCTGGAAAGCGTCATGTCGGTGGTCATCTTGCCGCCTTTTACGTTCAGCGTTGCTTTTGAAATGTGGAAGAAGGATGAGCTGCTGTCTACCTTGATGTCATAGCTTCCATCCTCAATGTCTCTCCCGTAAACGGGAGTCATGCCGTATTTGCCCACAGAAACATCGCTCGCCATCTCAGAAGAGGATGCGACCTGGTCGTAGCCGTCCGCGCCGTAGACGGTGCAGAGGGGATATGTGAGTCCGACAGTGAGTATCAGACATATTGTGAGCAACAGTTTCCTTATCATTTCAATTCTTCTGCGCTGACAGCATGAACTATCAGCATATTTCTAAAACCGGCGTATTCGCCGAGACCTTTGATCAATGTTGTGACCTCGAAGCCTTTGCTTCGAAGTATGTTCTTCCAGGAGTCATCCTGATCTCCGTCCATGTCTTTTACCGCATGGTTTCCTGCGACGATCATCAGCGGCGTGATCACGGCCTTGTTTATCCCAGCGCAGTTTTTATCGAGAAGCGCGAGCGCATCATCGAGGGAAGGGCTTCCTTCGACTGTGCCGACGACGATCTCGCCGAGGCCCATGGCCGTCAGGCATTCCTGCAGTCTCATGTAAACGGCGTTCGCCTGCGGATCGTTTGCGGAACCGTGGCCCATGAGCACCAGGGCTGTCTTACTGTCAGAGATATTATTTGAATAGATTTCTCCTGCGATGACTTCGGCCAGTCTTTGCGCATCTTCCTGAGAGTCCAACACCGGTCTTCCGAAACGTACAGTTTCGAAGAGCCCGGCATTTTCCTGAAGCAGGTCTTCGAGTTTCTTGTTTTCGAAACCATCGAGCAGGTGAGTAGGCTGAACGAGAAGATCGGTTATGCCGTCCTCTTTCATTCGCATGAGAGCTTCGCTGACACTGTCGCGATGAATGCCGTGCTTTTCTTTGAGTTTTTTGATTATGAACTCGCTGGTCCAGGCACTGTAAAACCTTCGCTCTGGAAAGGCCTTTGCGAGGTCATCTTCTATGGCGCCGATGGTTTTGGCACAGGTCTCCTGATGAAGCGTTCCGAAACTTACGACGAGTATGCCTTTGTTGTTCACATCGCTCATATCGCGCACCTGCAGTTAAAGATTCTTTTTCTTATATATGAACAGCATCGAAATAAATGAAAATGCTGCCAGATACAAAAGCAGTATGACGTATCCCCATCCGCTGTAGTATTCACCGGCCGATATGCTTCTGATCATTCCGCTGGTCTGTGAGAGCGGAAGGGCCGCCACGAACTGTCGGATTCCCATTGGCATTGATTCCGTTGAGAAGAATGTGTTGCACAGGAACGACATCGGCGTGATGATATATGCCGTAAAACGGGGAGCGTCGGTGTAGCTCTTTGCAAGGAAGGCCAGGGTAAGTGCCAGAGTCGAGAATACCATGCCGTTCAGGAACATGATAAAGAATGAGGCACCGTTAAAAATGAGTCCTGTCCTGATCGGGAATGTGATGATCAGGATCATGCAGCCTGCGTACATGCCGCGCAGCGCACCGCCGAGAACCTGCCCGAGGATGAACTGCCAGAGCGGAGTCGGGGAGACCATGACCTGATCGAGAGCCTTCTCGTAAAGCCTTTGGACGCTCATGTTCTGAGCGACCGCACCAAAACTGCCGGTCATTGTCGACAGCGCGACGATGCCCGGAATCAGGAAGTTCAGGTATGGTTCGCCGTGGGAAGTGGTCTGGATGCCCAGGCCGAACACGATAAGATACATCAGCGGCGTGATAACGGCTGCCAACGTGATCTTATAAAAGTCCCGGCGGAACTCTCTCCATTTTTCCCAAAGAACTGCAAGTACGCCCATTATTTCTGGTCGATTCTCCTTCCGATTCGTTCTACGAAAACGTCTTCTAACGTCGTATTTCTCATGGTTAAATCTCCC
This sequence comes from Bacillota bacterium, assembly GCA_017438285.1. Classification (GTDB taxonomy): domain Bacteria; phylum Bacillota; class Clostridia; order Peptostreptococcales; family Anaerovoracaceae; genus Lentihominibacter. The sequence continues at coordinate 3,262 of JAFRVY010000118.1, read as the reverse complement.
TCTGCGGAAGACAGGTAGTCAATGGCCGCCTGTTTCTCGCGGAAGTATTTTGATTCGAGTGTGTCTTCTGTCGTCTTGTCGACAGCAAAAGCTCCCAGCTCATCGATGAGTGCCTGCGGAACGCCTATGGTATCAAGGTGTCCGTGATCTATAAGCGCTACTCTCTCGCACAGTGACTGGGCCTCGTCTATATAGTGTGTGGTCAGCAGAATGGTAATGTTTCTGCTGTGCAGCTGCCTGAGCAGGTTCCACATCTGCCTTCTTGAGATGGCATCCATTCCGGCCGTCGGTTCGTCAAGAAGGAGTATCTCCGGATCTGTCATCAGGGCACGGCAAATCATGAGCTTTCTCTTCATGCCGCCCGAAAGATGTCTGACCACGCGGTGACGGTAATCGATAAGCCCAGTGAACTCCAGGAGCTCATCGCTCTTTTCGCGGATCTCTTTCTTCTTCATGTAGTAGAGTCTGCCCTGATATTCCATGACTTCGTCCATGGTCATGTCCTGACGCATGGAGTACTCCTGGGTGATGACGCTGATCTTGCGCTTGGATGTCGATGCCTTACGGTCGAGTTTGGCACCGTCTATCATGATCTCACCGCTTGTCGGAAGCAGTACGGTCGAAAGCATACTGATTGTGGTGGTCTTGCCTGCGCCGTTTGGTCCGAGCAGCCCAAAAAACTCACCTGTGTTGATGGTCAGGTTGAGGTTTTCGACAGCTGTGAAGTCACCGTATTTTTTTGTCAGATCCTTGATTTCAATCATTGTTTTTCGGTTGTCATAACCGCCGGTTGCCGGCGTTATTTATCTTTTGCGATGATTAGGGCGAAGTATCCCGCATCGTCCGGGATCTCTTCCACGGCCTGATAAACCATTTCCGTATCCATACCGCAGTCCTGAACCATTTTTACGTCCTTACCGCTGGAGCGGAGGATCTCCTTAACGTCTTTCATGCGGCTGCCCGATTTCATGAGCACGTAGCTGCCCGGCTGGTCAAGCTCTGCGCCCAGTTTGTGGACGGCAGGGATGACGTGCATCGGTTCGTTCCACTCGACGATTGGGATATTCAGTCTGGCTGCAGCGGCGCAGAATGAGGTGATGCCGCTGACCAGTTCGGTCTCAAATCCGTCATCTTCGATAATATGCTGAAGATAGGAAAAAGTGCAGTATATAGTAGGATCTCCAAGGGTGAGATAGACGACATTCTTTCCTTCCTTCAGATAGTCCTCTATGATAAGGGCGCCCTTGCGGTGGTTCTCTCTCTGAACATCCAGATCCATGGTCATAGGCATATAAACAGGAACGAGGGTCTTGTCTGCAAGCTCAGGAACAGCCTGAACAGCGATCTGATAAGCAGTCGTTTCTTTAGGCTCTTTTCCAGGCAGTGCGATGATGTCGTTTTCCTTGATGAGGCGGATTGCCTTGAGCGTCATGTATTCCGGATCTCCTGGGCCTACGCCCACACCGTATGCGATTCCCTTCATAGTAAAATCCTCCAATTAAAATAATAGTTATCTACATTATGACATAAAAACCTCTCAACCGAAACAGAAGTTCCGGTTGAGAGTGTCTTATTTTGCGTCTGATTACTCGACTAAGGTAAGAGTAAGATCATATTCGATTTCATGAGGTTCACTCATCGCAGTCGTATCCCCGATGATCTTAAACGGTTCGTTGAGTTTCAGAGCAGGGATCTCGAAAACAGAATTGCCTTCGTCATTGATCGGCTCGTACTTCTCTCCGTCAACGATCATGTAGTCATAGTAAGGGCTGGACCATGTGATGGTGACAGTAGCAGCTCCGTCTTTTACGACCAGCTTGGTCGGACTGTCAACGGAGGCTTTGCCCGTGCCGCCTTCAAGAGCGGTCTCAACCTGATACTCGCCGTCTTCCAGATCGATGGCGGTTCCCGCGTGGATATCATCTCCCGGGACAGGATTGGAAACAACGACCTTGTGGTCATACCAGTTTCCGTGGGTGCCGATCAGCGCAACATCGAACTCTTCATCCAGGTATGGTACTGGAATATCAAAGCCGTATACATCGTCATAATAACCGTCGCCATAGTCTATGCGGTCAACGGTCGGTTCGATGAGCTCGGCGCCATCCTTCTTGGCGTCCTCAGACAGTCCCGCATAAAGGTTGACGATCTTCTTGGATTGAAGACTGACATGGACTGTCATCTGTCCGTCTTTGACTGTGAGGATTCCCTTATCGTTATTTGCATCGTTTACATGGAACATTGCGTGGTCAGTCGTAAAGTCAACTACGTATGTGCCGTCTTCCAGACCCGGGTCATTGCTCTGGCCGCAGCCGGTAAGGGCAAAACCCAGAATGAAAACGATGCAGCATATGATCATTAAAATTTTGTTTTTCATCGTAGGTCCTTTTATTGGTATGCTTATTTCATTACAGCACCAGCGTGATCGATGTAGATCTTCTGGATGTCAGCAACTCTTCCCATACCTTCAATCTGTGATGTTACGTTTTCTTCACCAAGACCTTCGCCGATATCTACAGCTTCGTCAGCTCCTTCAACTTCGAATTCACCGCCGTTTGCAAAAGCTTCACCCCAGTCGCCAGCCATGTCGTTGTTAGCGTGGTCGCCTGCAACAACCATCATTGGACGGAGGATAACCTTGCTGTAACCAGCAGCTTCCAGAGCCTTCTTTACTTCTGGAAGTGCAGTGTCAGGAGGGTTGCCTTCAACTGTTCCTACGAATACGTTTTCATATCCCAGATTCTTCATCTGAGTCTGCATCTGGTCATAAGTGATGTTTGCTTCGTGTCCAGTGCCGTGTCCCATGAGAACGAGTGCAGTACCGTCAGCCTTGAGAGCATCCAGTGATTCAGCGCCTGCTGATTCAACTGCTGCAGCAACTACAGCCTTTGCAACTGCTTCCTTATCAGGGTTTACTTCGTCTGCGGAAGCGCCAACTTCTCCGAGGAGAGGCTCAGCGATTTCAACTGATTCGAACTGATCTGCTACTGCATCTACAGCCTCCTTCAGTTCATCGTATTCAGCACCGTGCATCAGGTGTGTCGGCTGAATAACGAGATTCTTGACTTCGTTAGCAACTGCTCTGTCGAGAGCCTGCTGCATGTTGTCGATCTTCTCGCCATCACGAGCCTGTACGTGGTTAATGATGATCTGAGCAGTGAAAGCTCTTCTTACTGACCAGTCAGGATAAGCTTCTGCCAGAGCCTTTTCAACTCCGCCGATGTCAGTGGCACGGCTGTCGTTGAATGACGTACCGAAGCTT
>JAFRVY010000117.1 GCA_017438285.1 Bacillota bacterium | reverse complement strand
TTCCGCCGCCATGGCTTCTATGGCCTTCTTCTGCTTGCCGTTCAGCTTGGTGGGTATCTCCAGGTTGACCGTCACGTAAAGGTCTCCCTTGGCGTCTCTTCTCAGATACTTGATACCCTTCTCTTTAAGCCTGAACTTGGTTCCGGGCTGTGTTCCCTGAGGGATCTTGTACTTGACCTTTCCCTCCAGAGTGGGTACGGTGATCTCCGCGCCGAGCGCAGCCTGATCGAAGCTGATGGGGATCTCCAGGTAAAGATCCGCGCCGTTTCGCTTGAACATGCTGTGCGGCTTCACGCTGAGCACGATGTAAAGATCTCCCGCGGGTCCTCCGTTGTATCCGGGTTCGCCCTGACCTCTGATGGGGATCACGGACTCATCGTCTACGCCCGCAGGGATGTCCACTGTGATGGAGACGTTCTTTTTGATCCTTCCGGTAGCGCCGCAGTCAGGACAGGGAGTTTCGATGATGGTCCCCGTGCCTCCGCACTGATCGCAGGTCGTCATTGTCTGGAACTGTCCGAAAGGCGTCCTCTGTACTGTCTGTACCTGACCGGTGCCTCCGCACTTCGGGCAGGTCTTCTTTTCGGTACCGGGTTTTGCTCCGTCGCCTTTACATGTAGGACAGGTCACGTATTTGTTCAGGGTAACGGTCTTTTTGCAGCCGAAAGCAGCTTCTTCAAAAGTTATGCTGATGGCCTTCTGGATGTCTCTGCCCTTTCTGGGCTGGTTTGCGCGGCGTGAATTGGAACTCCCGCCGTAGCCGCCGCCGAACATATTGAAGATGTCCTCAAAGCCGGCAAAAGGATTTCCGCCGCTGCCGCCGAAGCCTCCGAATCCGCCGAAGCCTCCGCCTGCTCCTCCGAATCCCTGGCTAGGGTCTACCCCCGCGAAACCGAAGCGGTCATATTTGGATTTTTTGTCCGGATCGGAAAGGACCGAGTAAGCCTCGTTGACTTCCTTGAACTTTTCCTCTGCCGTTTTGTCGCCGGGATTCCTGTCGGGATGATATTTCATAGCCATCTTACGGAAGGCCTTTTTTATCTCTTCCTCAGACGCTCCTTTTTTGAGTCCCAGGACTTCATAATAATCGCGTTTATCTGCCATAATTTACAAACCTCAAAATACAAGATTCAGGGGGCTTTTCGGGCCCCCTTGAAAGTCTCGCTTATTTGTCTTCGTCGACCACGGTGTAGTCTGCGTCTACAACGTTATCGTCGTTTGCAGGTCCTGCCTGCTGTCCTCCTGTGAAGTTGTTGGGATCGAAGCCTGCTCCTGCTCCGTTGAAGCCCTGAGCTCCCATGTTGGGGTCAAAGCCTGCGCCGCCCTGAGCCTGCTGCTGCTGAGCAGCCTGCTGATAGAGCTTGGTGGAGATGATGTGGAACTTCTCGGTGAGAGCTTCTGTCTTCTCCTTGATCTGGTCAACGGTTCCGTTGTTCAGTACTGCCTGGAGCTGATCCTTGGCATCAGTGATCTCCTGCTTCTCGGAATCTGAAAGCTTTCCTTCCAGATCCTTCAGGGATTTTTCTGTGTCATATACGAGAGCTTCTGCTTTGTTCCTTACGTCGACTTCTTCTTTTCTCTTCTTGTCTTCTTCAGCATATGCCTCAGCTTCCTTTACCTTTCTCTGGATCTCGTCGTCAGAGAGGTTGGTGGATGAAGTGATGGTGATGTGCTGTTCCTTGCCGGTTCCCATATCCTTTGCGGATACGTTTACGATGCCGTTGGCGTCGATATCGAAGGTAACTTCGATCTGAGGGATGCCACGAGGAGCGGGAGCGATGCCGTTAAGCTGGAATCTGCCGAGTGTGGTGTTTCCTGCTGCCATCTCTCTCTCACCCTGCATTACGTGGATGTCTACTGCAGTCTGGTTGTCAGCTGCAGTTGAGAAGATCTGTGACTTCTTGGTAGGGATGGTCGTATTTCTCTCGATGAGCTTGGTGGCAACTCCGCCCAGTGTCTCGATGGACAGTGAAAGCGGTGTTACGTCCAGAAGAAGTACATCGTGAACTTCGCCTGTAAGTACGCCTGCCTGGATGGCAGCTCCTACTGCTACGCACTCATCGGGGTTGATTCCCTTGAAGGGTTCCTTGCCTGTTACGCTCTTTACAGCTTCCTGAACTGCGGGGATACGTGTGGATCCGCCTACCAGGATGACCTTTGCGAGGTCTGCGTTTGTAACGCCGGCGTCTCTCATTGCCTTGTGCATGGGCTCGATGGTCCTCTGTACAAGGTGCTCGGTGAGCTGGTTGAACTTAGCTCTTGTGAGGTCTACGTTCAGGTGGAGAGGTCCGTCGGGTGATACTGAGATGAAAGGCAGGTTGATGTTTGTGGTCTGAGAGGATGAAAGCTCTTTCTTTGCCTTTTCTGAAGCTTCTTTCAGTCTCTGAAGAGCCATCTTGTCCTGACGGAGGTCAACACCGTTCTGTCTTGCAAAATCATCAGCCAGCCAGTTCATGATGACTTCATCAAAG
>JAFRVY010000116.1 GCA_017438285.1 Bacillota bacterium | reverse complement strand
TCTGGTCATCATCATACCGTTTATTTACGGTCTTTATTTGACGTTTACTAGCTGGGATGGTGTTTCATCCGAAAAGCCATTTGTGGGAATGGCAAACTACGTTTCGGCCTTTAAGGATGCCTATTTCTGGGCCTCCATGGGAAGGACGATTGTTTATTCAGCATTTGCTGTAATTTTCGTTAATGCAGTTGCTTTTGCACTGGCATATCTGGTAACGAGTGGAATCAAAGGACAGAATTTCTTCCGTGCAGGATTCTTCATTCCAAACCTGATCGGCGGTATCGTACTCGGTTACGTTTGGAAGTTCGTCTTCAACCGTGCCTTCGTTGCCATCGGAGCAGCGTTCACCGACGGAACCGTTCCGTCGCTGCTGTCGTCGACGGGCGGCGCCATGTTCTGTCTGATTGTAGTGTCCGTCTGGCAATACGCCGGCTACATGATGCTGATTTACGTAGCCGGATTCATGGGCGTTTCCGACAGCCTGAAGGAAGCAGCGATGATTGACGGGTGCACGCCGTCACAGGCAATGCGCAACGTCACGATTCCTCTGATGAGGACATCATTTGTAACTTGTATCTTCCTGAGCATCACCAGATGCTTCGTTGTGTACGATGTCAACCTGTCGTTGACAAAGGGCGAACCGTTCATGTCTTCGGTACTCGCTGCGATGCACGTATACAACAAAGCCTTTGTATATAAAGACTACGGTACAGGGCAAGCGGAAGCTTTGATACTGTTCGTAGTTTGCGCGATCATCGGTATTGCTCAGGTGTATATTGGTAAGAAAGGGGAGGTGCAGGCGTAATGAATCAGAACGAATTAGCTGCTAAGCAGAAAAAAAGACGCCAGGTCATCACGATCATCGTCCTGATCCTTGTGTTCATCCTGTTCGTCATACCTTTCCTACTTGTCCTGATTAATGTTTTCAAGACTAAAGGTGATATCACATCGAATCCGCTCGCTCTGATCGGTGAGCACGGATTCACATTGCAGAACTTCCCGGAAGCGATGGCCAAGATGGATTTCTGGAACGTATTCAAGAATTCCGCGTTCATCACATTCAGCGCAACGATACTGACGATCCTGTTTTCGGCGATGGCATCCTTTGTCATTGTTCGTAACAACTGGAAAGCATGTACGCTGTTCTTCGCGCTGATGATCGCATCGATGGTCATTCCGTTCCAGGTTCTGATGGTTCCTCTCGTATCGGTTTACGGCGGAATCTTCGGCATTCTGGGAAGCAGAATCACGCTGATATTCATGCACGTGGGATTCTCCGTGTCCATGGCGACATTCATGTTCCACGGTGCGATACATTCCAATATTCCGTTAGAACTGGAGGAAGCCGCCTTGATTGACGGCTGCAGCAGATGGCAGACCTTCTGGAAAATCGTCTTCCCGCTGCTGAAACCAACTGTCGCTACAGTGGCCATCATCGATGCAATGGCCTTCTGGAACGACTACCTCCTGCCAAGCCTTGTATTGACAGATAAATCGATCTACACGATACCAATCGCAACGCAGGCATTCTACGGAACTTACTCCACAGATATCGGACTGGTTATGGCGGCACTGCTGCTGGCCATGCTGCCGATACTCATTTTGTACCTGTTCCTGCAAAAGCATATCGTTGCAGGTGTTACGGCAGGCGCAGTCAAGGGATAATGCAAAATGGATCGATTTTTTGACGCAAACAATCCGGTTATGAAGTTCCTGTCACGTCTCGTGGATATGGCGGTTCTCAATCTGATGACCATCGCCTTCATGATTCCCGTCGTGACAGCAGGCGCTTCCATCACGGCCATGAACAACGTTCTGATCCACCTGGTGCGCAAGGATGAGACCTACGTCTGGAAGATGTTCCTCACATCCTTCAAGCAGAACCTGAAGCAGGGCATAGGGCTTGGAATTCTATTCACAGCCATCTTCGCCGTTGCGGGACTGGAACTGATGATGCTGCATTCTATCGACGCGAAATCATCGACCATGTTCATGATCATCATCACCGTGATCAGCCTGTGTGCATTTGCCGTCGGCATTTACACCTTCGCGCTGCTTTCGCGGTTTGAGAATACAGTGCGCGGCACACTGGTCAATGCGGTGAGCCTGGCCCTGGGACACATCCCGCGGACGCTGGGCATGCTGGCGGTATGGGCTGCCTGGGCAGCTCTCTTGTGGCTCCTCCACGGGATCTACCTGCTGGTGCTGCTGTACGGACTGACGATACCGGGCTACTTATGCGCCATGATATACGATCCGATTTTCAGGCAATTGGAATCAAATGAAGAATCAGCAGCTGAGTGAATTTAATAGAAACGAACGGCCTGTATTTCATCTGACGCCCGAGCGGGGCTGGATGAATGACCCGAATGGTTTCAGCCGGTACGGCGGACAGTACCACCTGTTCTATCAGTACTATCCGGACGCGACATGCTGGGGACCGACCCGGTGGGGACACGCGGTCAGCGAAGACCTCATCAAGTGGGAACGTCTCCCGGATGCGATGATTCCGGACCGGGACTACGACATCGGCGGATGCTTTTCGGGAACGGCGCTGACCTGTGAAGACGGACGGCACATGCTCATGTATACGGGCTGCTGCCCGGATCCCGAAGACAGGCAGGACCGGGGACTGCAGACCCAGTGCATCGCTTTCGGAGACGGAACGAAGTACGAAAAGTATCGGAGCAATCCGGTCATCACGGCAGACAAGCTGCCGCAGGGCGGCGATTCCCACGAGTTCCGCGACCCGAAGATCTGGCAGGAACAGGACGGGACCTACCGAGCGGTCATCGCAAATCACAATGCGGACCACGGCGCGCAGATCCTGCTCTACAGAAGCGCAGACGGACTCGACTGGGAGTTTGTGAAAGCACTGGCAGATACCGGAGACAAACCCGGATGGATGTGGGAATGCCCGGATTTCTTTCCGCTGGAGGACAGGGACATCCTGATGACCGGCACCATGGGAGAGGTCCACACCATCTGCAGGATCGGCAAGTACGACCATGAAGCCGAAACGTTCCGCGAGGACTGCTGGCAGAGCATGGAACAGGGATTCGATTTCTACGCGGGACAGACAGTCCCGGCAGATGACGGCAGGCGCATCCTGATCGGTTGGATGCAAAATCCGCAGACTGCACAAAAGCGGGGAATCGACTTCCCGATCAACGGACAGATGAGCATTCCGAGAGAGCTGACGCTCGACGGCGGCAGGCTTTTGCAAAAGCCTGTCAGAGAACTCGAAAGCTATCGGACGGACGGCGTCACATACCGTGATGTGATTCTCGAAGATGGGGAAGAGATCCGGCTCGATGGAATCCGCGGGCGGACAGTCGACATGGAACTCTCGCTCAGACTGGGCGAGCAGGAAGCGGAGGGAACGAGTTCGTATGAGATGTTCCGGATGCGGTTTGCCGCAGATGGAGAGCATTACACGGAGTTCACCTACGAGCCGCAGACATCGGTCGTGACCATGGACAGAAACTGTTCAGGTCCGGGGAAAACGGAGCTCACGCGAGTGCAGACGAAGACGCGGGACCGAAAGGGCAGGATGGACATAAGAGTTCTATTGGACAGACTCAGCGCAGAGATTTTTATCAATGATGGAGAGCAGGTCATGTCGGCTGTAATCTACACTGACAGACATGCAGAAGATATAACCTTCTATGTAAAAGGTACCGCGATGATGGATATCGCGAAGTATCGAATAAAGGAGAACAAATAATGGCAAGCTTATCGTTAAAAAACATTCAGAAGATTTATCCGAACGGATATCATGCCGTAACGGATTTCAATCTGGAGATTGAAGACAAAGAATTTATTATCTTTGTCGGACCTTCAGGATGCGGAAAGTCGACGACACTGCGAATGATCGCCGGACTGGAAGACATCTCTGAAGGTGAATTCAGAATCGACGGCGTTCTGATGAACGACGTTGAGCCGAAGGACAGAGACATCGCGATGGTATTCCAGAGCTATGCCCTCTATCCGCATATGACAGTATATGACAACATGGCATTCGCACTAAAGCTGAGAAACGTTCCGAAGGATGAGATCGACGCCAAGGTACGTGAAGCGGCTAAGATCCTCGATCTCGAAAAGCTGCTCGACAGAAAGCCGAAGGCTCTCTCCGGCGGACAGAGACAGCGTGTCGCAATGGGACGTGCTATCGTAAGAAGCCCTAAGGTATTCCTGATGGACGAACCGCTTTCCAACCTGGATGCGAAGCTGAGAGTGCAGATGCGTACAGAGATTTCAAAGCTTCACGAAAAGCTGGGAACAACAATCATCTACGTTACCCACGACCAGACGGAAGCGATGACTCTCGGAACCAGAATCGTAGTCATGAAGGATGGTATCGTACAGCAGATCAATACACCTGAACATCTTTACAACAAGCCTTGCAACCTGTTCGTTGCCGGCTTCATCGGTTCACCTCAGATGAATTTCATAGATGCGGTTGTAGGCATTGATGGTGAAAAGGTAACTTTGACTGTTGGCGATAACGTGCTGAACGTTCCGGATGAGGAAAAACAGGTTCTGATCGACGGCGGATATGACGGCAAGACGGTCGTCCTCGGCATCCGTCCTGAGAACATCTCAGACGACCCTGCATTCCTCGCAGAGAATCAGGATCATGCAGTCAAGACGACGATCAAGGTTCACGAAATGCTCGGTGCAGAAGTGTTCCTGTATTTCGATGTAAACGGAACGCAGATGACCGCACGCGTTTCTCCTGACTCGCCGCTGAGGACAGGTTCCGAAGCAACCCTGGCATTCGACATGGAAAAGATTCACCTCTTCGATAAGGAGACAGAGAAGAATCTGCTGCACCCTGAGTGGTAATCATTCATCAGACAGATGTCAGAGTACGATTATCGAGAAGCAAATAAGCTGGCGATAAAGGAATACAAAAAAGCCAAATCAAGGAAGGAATCTCCGTATCCAGTCGGTCTGGATACGGTGGTTTCACCTGAGCAATTATTAGCCGGACGGAATCTGGGCTTGGAACAGATTCCGCTGGCTTTGGTGGTTGGGACGAAACATGAGGGGCGGAATAACGCGTTCGCGCGGAATTTCATGCCCCTTCTTGACCATTCTTCGGAATTTGCGGCAAAGTGGAAAATACTGTGCGCTGCGCATCTTGCGGAAGGGATACGGGAGCCGGTCAAGTTATATGAATACAGAAACCGGTTCTATGTCGAAGAGGGAAACAAGCGCGTCAGCGTTTTGAAATACTTCGACGCGGACAGTATCGATGCATATGTCATCAGGATTCCATCACGGCAGGACGGTTCCGCAGAGGCGGCGCTGTATGAAGCGTTTTTGAAATTCCATGAATGCAGCGGGCTGAGAACGGTGGAGTTTTCAGATCCATCTTCCTATGAGAAACTGCAGTTTCTGATGGGGAAGCAGCCGGGCGAAGGATGGACAGAGGAAGAACGCAGCGACTTTCTCTCTTTTTACTACTACTATCACAAGGGATGTGTCAGTACAGGCAAAGAGATGACGCTCAGGTCTCTGGGCGATGACATGCTGGCGTTCATCGAAACATACGGATATGAGAAGGCAAAAGGCATGAGCCTTTCTCACATAAAGAAGCTGCTTCGTCAGCCGGCCAGAAAAGCCATGAAGGTTCTGGCTGTTTCTGATGACGAATCGAAACAATACTACGAATACTATACTCCGGGCAAGCTGGACGATTTCGATCTGATTCTTGCCTGCGGAGATTTACATAAAGTGTATCTGGAGTTTCTGACGACGATGGCGCCTTGTCCGGTGCTGTACGTTCGCGGGAACCACGACGATATTCTTATGGAGGACCCTCCGGGCGGCTGTATCTGCATTGAAGATACGGTTTATGAATATGAGGGACTTCGCATTGCGGGACTGGGCGGATCCTTCCGGTACCGCGACGGCAAAAACATGTTTTCCGAAGCGCAGATGGAAAAGCGCGTGAAGAAACTGGACAAAGCGATCAAAAAACACGGCGGTGTCGACATTCTCGTGACCCACGCACCGGCGCGGGGCCTCAATGACTTTGACTCCCTGACCCATCGCGGGTTTGAATCCTTCAACCGGTTCATAGAGAAGTATCACCCGTCATATCTGGTCCACGGACATATACACAAGAATTATGGCGTTCACATTCCTCAGGTCAGCGAGTGGAAGGGAACGACCATAATCAACGCATACGATCATTGCGTATTTTATATAGGAGGCGTGACAAATGACGCAGATAGTAACGTTAGGTGAGGTTTTGATCGACCTGACACAGACAGGAACAGATGAAAATGGAATACCGCAGTTCAAGGCGTTTCCCGGCGGTGCGCCGGCCAATGTCGCCGTCGCTGCATCACGTCTCGGCGCAAAGACAGGATTCATCGGAAAGATAGGCAAAGACGCCTTCGGAACGCAGCTGCGGGAAACCCTGGAGGCCGACGCAGTAGACACCTCTTTTCTCTTTGAAACAGAGGAGGTTCCGACGACCCTCGCCATCGTATCGGTGGACGCGAAGGGTGAGAGAAGCTTTTCGTTTTACAGAGAACCCGGCGCAGATACCCAGCTGAACATCAATGAAGCCATGGCGTTTCTGGATGGCGAGCTGCCGTTTATTCTTCATTTTGGGTCCTTGAGCCTGACGACAGAACCGTCAAGGGGCGCTGCCCTGAATGCGGTCAGTCAGGCACGCGAAAAGGGCGTGCTGATCAGCTACGATCCGAACTACAGGGCAGCCCTTTGGAAGAGCGCTGATGAAGCGGTCAGATGGATGAGAACGCCGCTTGAAATGACGGATATCCTGAAGATATCCGATGAGGAACTGGTCCTGCTCACAGGGACGGATGATCTGCTCGAGGGAAGCAGGAGACTGGGCGAATACGGCATCCGTCTGATCATGATCACACTGGGAAGCAAAGGCGTGTTTTATCGTTTGCACAGCGCGGACGGCCAGACCGGAGATATCAGCGGAACCGTCCCGGCCGAAACAGTTCAGGTGTGTGATACGAACGGCGCAGGAGATACGTTCCTTGGCGCGGTGCTGTCACAGCTGGCCATGATCCACGATGAGACGGGCGCGTCCCTCACTGATCTGGACGCTGCCAAGCTGGAGTCGATTCTGGCCTTTGCAAATCGCGCAGCGGCACTGACCTGCGCGAGAGCCGGCGCGATCCCTGCCATGCCGACAGCGAAAGAACTCGGAGAACAGTAAGATGACAGACGGGAAAAAGGCGAGAAAAATAGAATTATTTGAAGAACTGAAGTGGCTGTATATGGAACTGTACGGCGACGAGGAAGCCTTCGGTTATTTCGTCAAGATACTGGAGAAGAATGCCGACGAAAGGCGGCCGTCCCTGCAGAAGCTTGACCGCATTCGTGAAGACGACGAACAGTGGTATCACTCGAACAAGCTTCTGGGGATGATGCTGTATGTGCAGAATTTTGGCGGCAGCATCAACGGGGTCAAAAGCAATCTGCCGTATCTGGAAGAATGCGGCATCAATTATCTGCATCTGATGCCGATACTCGACTCCACGAAAGGCAAGAGCGACGGCGGTTATGCCGTGTCGGATTTCAGGAAGATTAGGCCGTCTCTCGGAACGATGGAGGACCTCGAAAACCTTGCTGACGCCTGTCATGAAAAGGGCATATCCCTTTGCTTTGACTTCGTTTTGAACCATACGAGCGATGAACACGCATGGGCAAAGGCTGCGAAAGCCGGCGATCCGGTCGCCCAAAGCAGATTCTTTATTTACGATAACTGGGATATTCCGCACAAGTATGAAGAGACCGTTCCGCAGGTGTTCCCGACGACGGCGCCTGGGAATTTCACATGGTGTGATGAAATACAAAAGGTCGTCATGACGACATTCCATAATTACCAGTGGGATCTGAATTATGCCAATCCGATGGTGTTCAACGATATGACGGATAATCTGCTCTATCTTGCCAACAGGGGAATGGATGTCATCAGGCTCGATGCGATTCCATACATCTGGAAGGAACTCGGTACGAACTGCAGGAATCTCCCGCAGGTACACAAGATCATCCGCATGATGCATCTGGCCTGTCAACTGGTATGCCCGGGCGTTGCGCTTCTGGGCGAAGTGGTCATGGAACCGCGGGAGGTTGTGCCGTATTTCGGTCCGGCAGAAAAACCGGAGTGCGACATTCTGTATAACGTAACGACCATGTGCACCACCTGGCATAGTCTGGCGACGAGAGATGTCAGACTCCTCGCGCATCAGATGGAGCAGGTCTGCAAGCTGCCGGGCAATTGCTTCTTCCAGAACTACCTGCGATGTCACGACGATATCGGATGGGGACTGGATTTTGCATTTCTCGGTCAGTTCGGCATTGAAGAAGTGGCGCACAAGAAGTATCTGAATGAGTGGTTCACAGGGAAATGGCCGGGAAGCTGGGCGAGAGGCGAACTGTACAATGACGCTGCGGATCTCGGTGACGCCAGAACATGCGGAACGACGGCGTCTCTGTGCGGACTTGAATCCGGCATTCTGGAAGCTCTCGACAACAAGGGCGGAGAATCGCTGAAGCGTGGGATCGATTGCGATCTGATGCTCCACGCATGGCTGTTCACGCAAACGGGGATTCCGGTCATCTACAGCGGTGACGAAATCGGACAGCTCAATGATTACAGCTATCATGAGGACCCGGCTCACTGGGAAGACAGCAGATATCTGCACCGGGGCAAATTCGACTTCGGCCTTGCTGCGCTGCGCAAGAAAAAGGGCATGATGCAGCAGGTGATCTATGACGGGCTGCAGCACCTGAAGAATGTCAGGGCGAAATACGATGTATTCCGTTCCGACGCCAACGTCTATGTATATTACACGGGTGATGACAGAGTCATGGGGCTGATGCGTGAATATGAGGGACAAACCCTCGTGGGTCTCTTTAATTTTTCGGAACATCCTGCCGACGTAAAACTCTATCCGCCGGATGAAGCGGAGAGCCTGACCTGGGTCGACATTTTGACGGACGCAGAACATGGGCCGCGGGAAGGCGAGCGGCATACGGATATGCATCTCGAAGGATATGGATTCTGCTGGATGCTTCAGAAATAGTGACAGATATTTTAATGTAAAAAACACCTAAAAGTGTTACAATAAAACATATTAAAGCGTCAACATATTAACAGTAAAAGGTTTTAATAAACGAAAGGAGCCTTCATGGATATCAGTAAGGAAATAATCGACAACAAACTGACAGTTAAAGTTTCAGGCAGGCTGGATACAACAACTGCCCCTGAACTGGAAGCGTCACTGAGCGAAGCCCTTGACGGCGTGGAAGCATTAACTCTTGATTTTACGGATCTGGAGTACATTTCATCCGCCGGTCTGAGAGTTCTGCTTGCAACGCAGAAGAGAATGAACGGACAGGGAAGCATGCGTCTTGTAGGCGTTTGCGATGTTGTTATGGAAGTACTGGAGCTGACAGGGTTCTCAAGCATTCTGACGATCGAATAATGAGTCAGACCCTCATGAACGAGAGGAATTATAGTTATGAACGAAATCAAAGGTGAACTGAACAACAATCAGGTTACGCTTTTTCTTTCCGGGCATATCGATTCAGGGAACGCTGCGTCCGTCGAACAGGAAGTTCAGCAGATCATCACCGAGGATGCAAAAACTCTCCCGGTGCTGATCGATGCGCAGGACCTGCAGTACATTTCCAGTGCGGGACTTCGCATCATTCTGAGATTGCGAAAAACAAACGCCAACATCCACATCATCAATGCGAGTCCGGAGGTCTACGAAATTCTCGATATGACTGGATTCACGCAGATGATGCAGATCGACAAGGCCTACCGGGTCGTTTCGGTCGAAGGATGTGAGGTCATCGGTCAAGGCGCAAACGGAACGATCTACCGCATCGACAGAGACAATGTCGTCAAGGTCTACAACAATGCCAACGCCCTGGAAGAGATACAGCACGAAAGGGAAGTCGCACGGCTTGCCCTGGTTCTTGGCATACCTACGGCGATCTCCTATGACGTGGTACGCGTCGGCGACAGCTACGGGTCGGTCTTTGAGCTTCTGGATGCAAAATCCTTCTCAAAGATACTGGCAACGCAGCCGGAGCGCATGGATTGGTGTGTCGAAGAATATGTGGATATGCTGAAAAAGATCCACCGCACCCTCGTTCCGAAAGGCGACCTTCCGGATATCAAGGAAACGGCTCTCGGCTGGGCGAGGTTCATGCAGGATCACCTGCCTCAGGAGTACGGGCAAAAGCTTTTGTCCCTCGTTGAAGCTGTTCCGCAGGATGACCACATGATCCACGGTGACTACCACACGAAAAATCTGGAGCTGACCGGCGACGAAGTCCTGCTGATAGACATGGACACCCTCGCGGTCGGACATCCGGTATTTGAACTTGCGTCTATGTACAACGCATTTATCGGTTTTTCCGAATATGACAATAACACGATCAAGGAATTCCAGGGCTTCGATCTTGAAACGTCGAAGACATTCTGGAACAAAGTCCTTTGCGCATATCTCAACACACACGATGAGGAGACCATACGATCTATTGAAGACAAGGCCAGGATCGTCGGTTACACCAGAATGATACGCCGCTCCATCAGGAGACAGGGCCTCGAAACAGAAGATGGCCGCGCGGAAATCAAACTCTGGACGGACAAACTTCTGGAATTGCTTGATAGGACGGATTCACTGTATTTTGACAGGAATGGAATCACGGTCGAAGCGAAGGTATCCAATCTCCACAAGATCATGGACTTTGTGGAGGGACGGCTGCAGAAGACGA
This sequence comes from Bacillota bacterium, assembly GCA_017438285.1. Lineage (GTDB taxonomy): Bacteria > Bacillota > Clostridia > Peptostreptococcales > Anaerovoracaceae > Lentihominibacter. The sequence continues at coordinate 25,455 of JAFRVY010000116.1, read as the reverse complement.
GTTGTCCGATGAATGTGATCATGCAGATCAACGTTGCCGTCGAGGAGATCTTCACCAACGTTTCCAGCTATGCATATGCGCCCGGTACCGGCAACGTGACCGTCGGCGTATATACGGAGGACGACAATTCTGAGATCACGATCAAGATTATTGACAGTGGACAGCCGTACAACCCGCTGACCAAGGAAGACCCGGACATTACACTTCCTGCAGAGGACCGTCAGATAGGCGGACTTGGCATTTACCTGGTCAAGCAGGTCATGGATGAAGTCAAGTATGAATATAAAGAAGGTTGTAACGTTTTAGAACTCAAGAAATATCTCAATGAAAATTAGGCAGGCGACGAAGTTCCGCAAAACTTATCCATTGGACATCTTCGGCATCGACCAGTTCATTGATGAGTTGGAAGCGGAAATGGTACAACTGGATATTGAACGTCAGAACCGCCTGAGGATCAGACTGTCTCTCGAGGAGTCTTTGCTGAGATTCCGGGACAGATTCGGAGATGAGGAGGTCTTTGAGGCTGCCATCATCAGAAACTTTGGGCATCCGGCGATTCAAATCACCCTCGTACAGGACGTCTTTAATCCGCTGAGTAAGGAAGAAAGCGATTTTAACGACTGGAGCGGGTCGGTGCTGATATCTGCCGGGCTGAGCCCGCAGTTCAGTTATTCCAAAGGCGTCAATGTGCTCAGGATCGTACTGCCGGCAAAACGCCTGAATCCTGTCCTCAAGATCGCCATCGCGATTGCCGCTGGTATTCTGACCGGCGTGATCATCGCAGCCATATTGGCGGATGGGCCGCAGATGCATGCGGCGGAGTATTTCTTCCAGCCTTTGTTCCATGCGTGGAACAGGATTCTGCTTGCGGTATCCGGTCCGGTCATATTCTTTATGGTAGCTTCGACGCTGCTGAACATGAGATCCATATCTGAACAGGGCGGCGACAGCCGTATCGTTGTCATGCGGTACTTCCTGTTCAGTCTTGTCGCGGGAGTTGCCGCAACGGTGTTGGCGCAAATCGTATTTATGCCTGATGTCAAAGGCGAAGAGATGAGCGGAGTCAAAGCGTCCAGCATCTTTGAATCGTTTCTGAACAACATCATTCCGGAAAATGTCGTTGCACCGTTGAGCGAAGCGAATACGCCGCAGATCCTGGTCATGGCCTTCGTGCTTGGTACAGCTCTGCTTGTAATAGGAGAGAGAGCGAAGCCGCTCATCACCCTGACGACGCAGTGCAATCTCGTCGGCATGCTTTTGGCGGAGTGGATCAGCAGGCTTGTTCCGTATGTTGTCGCGGTTCTTATTTGCTATCAGATTCTGAATGGACACACGAGACTTCTGATAGGCGTCTGGAAGCCGTTCCTGCTGGCACTTTTGGCATCAGCTGTCTGCCTCACGATATCGCTCTTGATCGTCAGCGCACGCAAGGGTGTTTCGGTAAAAGTGCTGATTCGCAAAGTCAGGGCTCCGTTTATCAAAACGATACGTTACGGGTCATTGGATGCTTCCTACGGACTTGCAGTCCAGGCGTGTTCCAAGATGGGAATCGAGCGACGCTTTACAAACGTTGCTATGCCGCAGGGACTCGTACTCTATATGCCGGTCAACGTAATCGGAACGCTGATATTTACCATGTATGCAGCCGATCACTTCAATGTGACAGTAACACCGATTTGGTTTGGTGCTGCCATTATCCTGGCTATCGTCCTTTTCGTTGCGACGCCGCCTGTACCCGGTGCGAATCTGCTGGCGTACATAGCGATTTTCGCACAGCTGGGAATCGGAAGCGATGCGCTGATCGATGCCATGATCTTCGATATTGTCTTTGGAATCTTCGCATCTGCGGGCAACCAGCTTCTGCTGCAGATGGAATTGCTCCACCAGTCGGACAAACTTGGTTTCCTGAACAAGGCGTTATTAAGAAAAGATTTTTAAGAAACAGATGCAGCTGTGAAAAACTGCAGGCCTGTTTTTGCATATAATCAATAGAGGTGTGATATGAAAAAAATTAGAATGGAACCGGATTATCTGGAGATATTCCCGGAATCAAAAATCGGTATTCTGATCTGTACCGGCATCGACAACCACATCAAGGATGAACATCAGTACGAGAGTTACCTGCGTGACTGTGAGAAACTGGCGCTCAAGCACATAGAGAACCCGGAATTCACGCAAAACCCTATCGTCAGAACATGGCGCGACGCCTTTTACAAGTTCAAGACAAAGAAGGGCGCCCGCTGTTCTATCGAGGCGCTGCTGAAGCGCGTTGCCAAGGGCAACCAGATCGGAACGATCAATCCGCTGGTGGATATCTACAACGGCGTTTCACTGAAATACGGCGTACCGATCGGCGGCGAGAACTTTGACAAGTTCGAGGGTGATATGAGACTGACAGTCGCCGAAGGCGGCGAAGAATTCGTGACTTACGGAAGCGACAAAAGCGAGCCGCCTTATCCGGGCGAAGTCGTTTACAAGGATGATGCGGGGGCGATCTGCAGATGCTTCAATTGGCGTGAGTCTGTCAGGACCATGCTGGAAGAGGACACGACCAACGCATTTATGATTATAGAGACTGTTGCAGGTGAGAGAGACGATGTCATGGACGAAGCTTTGGACGAGCTCAAGACCATGATCGAAACGGAACTCGGCGGAACCGTCACGAAACATATCGCTTCGGCGGAGAACCCGGAGGTCATCATCTGCAAGTAGACCGTGATTACCGAGCGGTCTATGGATTGTGGTGGTAAGAACAATGCTGCGAAAGAAGTTTATGGAAACCATAGCTGCATATGAACTCATCGAGAAGGGCGACCACATCGTCATCGGACTTTCGGGCGGCCCGGATTCCGTATGCCTTTTTGATCTGCTTCTCGATGCCGCAGACGAACTGGATCTGACGATCCATCCGGTCCACGTGAACCACAAGTTCAGGCCGGGCGCAGCAGAAGAAGACCAGGCTTACGTCGAGAGCCTTTGCAGATCAAGGGGTCTCGAGTGCAAAAGCTTCACGGTCGATTGCAATGCGCTGGCAGCCGCCACGGGAATGACCAGCGAAGAAGCGGGGCGCAAAGCCAGATACGATGCGTTCTATGATACCGCCATGGAGATTCTGGATGCTGACGGAACCGCCTCGGTAAAGATCGCTGTTGCGCAGAATGCCAACGATCAGGCGGAGACGATCCTCTTCAGGCTTTTGCGCGGGACGGGAACCGACGGTCTGGCAGGCATCGCCTATAAACGATATGAGCGCGGTATCTGCGTCATCAGGCCTTTGCTCGATATTTACAGGGACGAGATCGAAGCCTACTGTGAAGAAAAAGGGCTCGATCCTGTCACGGACCATACCAATAACGAAGCGATCTATGCGCGCAACAGGATCCGGCTGGAACTTTTGCCGTATCTTGAGAGCAAATATAACGAGAATATTCAGGAGACCCTCGTGCGTCTCGGTCACATCGCCGCGGCGGATAAGGACTACATCTGGCAGCAGACGCAGATGGCCTACGAGCACATGCTCATCGAGGATGATGCAGAGGCCTCGTCTGACGAAGGAGGCGCATCTGCCTCAGGCGGCGCAGGTGTCCGTGAGGTCGTTCTCGACAGGGCGGCCCTTGCCGAGCTTCATCCAGCGATTCGCCACCGCGTGGTCCTCAAAGCCTTTGCAGAGGCCGGTCTGGAGCAGGACATCACCGCGGAGCGTCTGGAAGCGGCGGACAAAATCATCTGCAAGAAGCAGGGACCGAAAATGGTCGAGTTCCCACATGGCTATCAGCTGAAGGTTGCTGCCGGCAGGGTCAGAATTTCGAAACTGCCGTAGCCTTTGAAGGAAAAAAGAAAAGCCTCAAAAATCATCGATTTTTGAGGCTTATTTTAATGGTTGGATGCAACGGTCCGTCAGTCAAAGCGACCGATTAGTCGAGTGTCAGTGACGGTGCAGTGTAAACTCTTGACTGCATTTCGCTGTCCAGCATGTAGAGGCCTTTGCTGTCGGAACCGAACAGTTCGAACTTCTTGATGTTGTCGTCTGCGTTGTCTTCTTCTTCGGCCTGTTCCTTAACGAACCAGTCGAGGAACTGCATGGTTCTGAAGTCCTTCTCTTCGTAAGCTGCCGCATAGATGTTGTTGATCAGTGCGGTTACGTGTCTTTCGTGTTCTGCGCCGTACTTGAGCGGATCCATGAAATCCTTGAATGTCTTGTCCGGCTTGTCGATGGCTTCCAGTACTACTGCTTCGCCCTGCTGCTGCAGATACTGGATGAACAGCATCGCGTGGTCTCTTTCTTCCTGTGCCTGGATCATGTACCAGTTGGAATAACCGTCGAGACCTTCGTCCTTATAGTAATTTGAAAAATCCAGATACAGATATGCTGAGTAGAATTCAGCGTTGACCTGTGCGTTGAGCAGGTCCTTAACTTTAGCTGATAACATAGTGTCCTCCTTTTATATAACAGTTTGTGAATTGTCATTTTCTACATTGTCAGTTTAACACATAACAACAGGTCTTCCAAACACAAAAAGTGCTGATTTCTTTTGACTTTAGAGATTGAAGTAATCATAATAAAGGAGGAGGAATGACATGATTACTATAGGAAACGTGAAAATAGGCGGCGGACACTTCGCCATCATAGCGGGGCCATGCTCTGTCGAATCGGAGGAGCAGATTCTGGAGGTGGCCAAGAGCGTCAAAGCTTCCGGAGCAGCCATGCTTCGCGGCGGCGCTTTTAAGCTGCGCACTTCACCCTACGACTTCCAGGGCATGAAAGCAGAGGGGCTGGAGCTTTTGCTCAAAGCCAAGGAGAAGACAGGGATGCCTGTCGTGACGGAAATCATCAGCGCGGGCCATCTGCCTCTTTTTGAAGACGTCGATGTCATACAGATCGGCGCACGCAACATGCAGAATATCGAATTGCTCAAAGCCGTCGGCAAAACGGGCAAGCCGGTTCTGCTCAAGCGCGGGTTTGCCAGCACCCTCGAAGAGCTGCTTATGAGCGCGGAATATATCATGTCCGAGGGCAACAAAAATGTCATTCTCTGCGAACGCGGAATCAGAACGTTTGAAACATATACACGAAATACGCTGGACCTGTCGGCAATTCCTGCTCTGCGGGAACTGACGGATCTGCCGGTCATCGTTGACCCGAGCCACGCGACGGGTAAAGCTTCTCTCGTAGAGTCCATGGCCCTCGCAGCCGTGGCGGCGGGAGCGGACGGACTCATGATCGAGGTCCACAACAACCCTGCGGAGGCTCTTTGCGACGGACCTCAGGCCCTGACACCGGAGCAGTTCGCGCATGTCGCTGCAAAGGCTTTCCAGATCAGACGGGTCCTGGAATAGAACGACAAAACACAGCGATGGATACGGTCAAGATCTTACAACCTCCAACGGGAGGAACCATTCAGGCGATACCATCCAAGTCTGCTGCCCATAGGCTCCTGATCGCGGGATTTCTGTCGGGGCTCGATATCGCCGTTTCCTGCAAAGACCTGTCGGACGATATCACAGCAACGGGGAGATGCCTCGCGGAACTCGCCAAAGCCAAAGAACGCGGCGGCACAAAAGGCGCAAGCGCCGGGCAGCGCGGCATCGGATCCTGCCGGCTGGACTGCGGTGAAAGCGGATCGACCCTGCGATTTCTCATGCCTTTGGCAGCTGCGCTCGGTATCGAGAGCGATTTTGTGTGCGAGGGGCGGCTGGCCGACAGACCGATGGAACCGTTTCTCGAAGAACTTGCTGCCCATGGCTGCAGCGTAGAAGGGCACAACCCAAAGCATCTGACAGGACAGCTGACTGCCGGCACGTTCACGTTGCCGGGATCCATCTCATCTCAGTTCATCACGGGACTTCTCATCGCCTTGCCGATCCTGCAGGGAGACAGCGAGGTCATCGTAACGGGAAGCATCCAATCCAGACCATACATCGACCTTACGTTACAGATCCTAAGAACATCCGGAATCAAAATCACAGAAGAAACAACCGATAACAATAATGAAACATGCAGCGTGTTTTACATCGACGGCGGACAGAACTACGCCCTCCCTGCAGATGCGCTGAACAATATAGAAGGAGACTGGTCAGCCGCGGCCGTTTGGATCGTCATGGACGCGATGATCGGCGGACACATCGCGGTAAAGGGCCTCGATCCAACGTCTGCCCAGGGGGACAAGGTAATCATCCCGCTTGTCCGCAAACTTCTGGACATAGGGGACGCAGTCAATGCGGCGGACCCCCTTGAAATCGACGTTGCCGACACGCCGGATCTGGTCCCTGCACTGGCAGTGCTCGCCTGCGCGAGGCCGGCAGGAAGCGTGACGCGCATTACCGGCGCAGGGCGATTGCGCTACAAGGAGAGCGACCGCCTGCGCGCTGTAAGCGAGGTGCTCTCAAGCCTGGGCGCTGCGACCGAAGAAGGAGAAGACCAGATCACCATAACAGCAAACGGGAAACTGACCGGCGGCGAAGCCGATTCTTTTGGCGATCACAGGATCGCCATGATGGCTGCCGCGGCCGCATGTATTGCGGCCGGACCCGTCACCATTACGAATGCAGGTGCCGTCAGCAAATCATATCCGAATTTTTACGAAGATTATCAGAGACTGGGAGGTAAATTGCAGTGGCTGTAACCTTTGGAGAGAAGATCAAAGTCGAAATCTATGGCGAATCCCACGGTGAGACCGTTGGCGTCAGAATCAGCGGCATTCCGGCAGGAATGACCATAGACATGCAAAAACTGCAGGAATTCATGCAGCGAAGATCACCGGGACGAAGCGTCTTGTCGACATCGAGAGTCGAAGATGACGTCCCTCTTTTTATTGCAGGAGCATACAAGAGTGCCGAGATGCAAAGTCCTGACGGCGGAGACATCTACGTGACCGATGGCGGAACCATTGAAGCGGAGATCAGAAACACGGACGCAAGGCCGGAAGAGTATGAAAAACTGAAGACCGTGCCGAGACCATCCCACGCCGATTATCCCGCCTGGGTCAAATACGGCGAGATCGCTCCCGGCGGAGGACAGTTCTCAGGGCGCATGACGGCGCCGCTTTGCATCGCAGGAGGCCTCTTCATCCAGTGGCTCGACAGGATAGGAATCACGGTCAGGGCCCATACGGACTCCATCGGCGGTATTCGCGGTGAGGATATGTATGTCCTCGTGTCGCAGATGCGAGAAGAAGGCGACTCCATCGGCGGCACCATCAAGTGCACGATCACCGGGGTTCCGGCAGGCGTCGGCAGCCCGCTCTTTGGCAATATCGAGAGCAGGATCTGTCAGACGGTTTTCGCGATTCCGGCCATCAAAGGCATCGAGTTCGGGAACGGATTCGAGTCGGCGCAGCTCAAAGGCTCCGAAAACAACGACCCGTTCCGCATAGAGGACGGCAAGGTCGTGACCAAAACCAACAACCACGGCGGCATTCTGGGAGGACTTTCGTCGGGCATGCCGATCGTATTCGACGTGGCCGTGAAACCGACGCCGTCCATCGCGAAGGTGCAGGACAGCGTTGACCTCGCGACGATGACAGAAACAACTGTGCAGATCCAGGGCAGACACGATCCTTGCATCGTGCCTCGCGCGGTTCCGTGTATCGAGGCGGCAGCGGCGATCGCCATAGGAGATATCCTGCTCGAAGAAGGCCTGTTGAGCGCCGAAGCGCCTGCTGCAAAGAAAGAAGAAAAAAGGAGCGAACTCATCGATTACAGACGTGAGATCGACAGAATCGACAAGGAACTGGTTGCCCTTCTCGAAGAGCGTTTCGACGCGGCCCGAGATGTGATCAGGTACAAAGCCATGCAGGGAATGCCGATTCTGGACAGCGTAAGAGAAAAGGAAGTCCTCGACAGCATCACAAGTCTTTGCAGGGAGGACACCCTTCCATATATGAAGAACAACTTCAAGCAGATCATTGCAGAGAGCAGACGCTATCAGGCGGAGCACAGGGCCGATTACGGGCTGCTGGGCAAAGACCTGACCCACAGTCATTCTCCGCAGGTTCACAAGATGCTGGGCGGATACGACTTCGCTCTCTTCGATATTCCGGAGGAACGGTTCGACGAATTCATGAAAGCGAAGAATTACAAAGGCCTCAGCGTGACCATGCCGTACAAGAAGGCGGTCATCCCGTACTGTGATGAGATATCCGACCGGGCGAAACTCTGCGGCAGCGTCAATACCATTGTCAAGAGAGACGACGGCACCCTTTACGGAGATAATACAGATTACGCCGGATTCAGATACACCGTTGAGAGATCGGGCATCCCGATCAAAGACACGAAGATTCTCATCATGGGAACCGGCGGCGTGTCGGGAACGGCGATCAATGTCCTCTGCGACCTTGGCGCCGGCGAGATCGTCAACATCTCGAGAACCGGCGAGAACAATTACGAAAATATCAGGAAACACAGCGACGCACAGATCATTGTGAACGCGACACCGGTCGGGATGTATCCGGAAGCGGGCGCATCACTGATCGATGTCGGAGATTTCCCCGAGTGCAGGGGCGTCTTTGACATGATCTACAATCCGCTCAGGACCAGGCTCATGCTGGACGCTGAGGACTGCGGCGTACCGGCCTTTGGCGGGTTCGAGATGCTGGTCCGTCAGGCAGCGGAGGCGGCCATGCTGTTTACAGGATGCGACATTCCGGACGAGAAGACGGAAGAGGTCTGCCAGAAGCTCAGATACGAACTGGAGAACATCGTCCTCATCGGCATGCCGGGTTCCGGCAAGACCAGTGTGGGACAGGCGCTGGCCGAACGGCTGGGGCGGGACTTTGCAGATGTGGATGAACTGATCGAACGAAGCACCGGCAGATCGCCGCAGCAGATCATTACCGAAGAGGGACTCTCTGTCTTCAGGCAGATCGAAACGGATGCCCTGCGCCGGACCGTCCGCGAGGGACGGGGCGGAATGGTCCTCTCCACCGGCGGCGGCATCGTGGAACGGGATGTCAACGGCGAGCTTTTGCGGGAGAACGGCAAAGTGATCTATCTGCAAAGGCCGATCGAGGAACTGCCCGTCGAAAACAGACCTGTTTCGCAGGCGGCAGACATGAAGGAATTATACGAGCGAAGACACCTGAAATATGAGCTCTGGAGCGATTTTACTGTGAGCAACAAAAGTGTGGGGGAAACAGTTAATATTGTTGAACAGTTGGTGTATTCGTGGTAGAATATAGTGCAAATTTTGTTATGCAACAACAAAAATGAAGGGAGTAGAGTTTGAAAAGATTTAGCAAAAACATCACGATTTACATCATCATTTTTGCGGTAGTTCTGGGCTTTTTCTATTTCTTTTCCGGTGACAAGGAACCGGATATGAAGCAGATCAAGACATCTACGATGATAACCCATCTGAAGCAGAAGGACGTTGAGAGCATCGTGGTTGATGAAACCAAGCTTACAGCGGAACTCGTTTCGGGTAAAAAGGTTTATTCGTATGTGAACAGCGCAGTAGATCTGAACTACATCTATGAGATGTACATCATGCCACAGGTTGACAGCGGGGAGTTGAAACTCGACAGTCCGCCGCCGCATGAGGAGTCCATATGGATCACCATACTTCCGACCATGCTGATGATCGGAATCATGGTATTCTTCTTCATCTTCATCATGAGGCAGCAGGGCGGTGGAGGCAAGGCCATGTCCTTCGGAAAGAGCAGAGCGAAGCTCGCCAGAAAGGACGAACTGAAGAAGATCACATTCAAGGATGTTGCTGGACTGAAGGAAGAAAAGGAAGAATTGGAAGAGATCGTTGACTTCCTGAAGCATCCTGCCAAGTATAACAGTCTGGGAGCGAGAATCCCTAAGGGCATTCTGCTCGTCGGTCCTCCGGGAACAGGTAAGACATATATCTCAAAGGCCACGGCCGGCGAGGCGGAAGTTCCGTTCTTCACTATCAGCGGCTCCGACTTCGTTGAGATGTTCGTCGGTGTCGGCGCATCCAGAGTCAGAGACCTGTTTGAACAGGCAAAGAAGAACGCACCGTGTATCGTCTTCATCGACGAGATCGATGCGGTCGGACGTAAGAGAGGCGCAGGACTTGGCGGCGGTCATGACGAAAGAGAACAGACGCTGAACCAGCTGCTGGTTGAGATGGACGGATTCGCAGAGAACTCCGGCATCATCATCCTCGCGGCGACAAACAGACCTGACGTTCTCGACCCGGCGCTGCTCAGACCGGGCAGATTCGACAGACAGATCGTTATCGGAATTCCTGACATCACAGGAAGAGAAGAAATATTCAAGGTTCACTCGAGGAACAAGCCGCTCGATAAGGACGTTGATCCGGTCGTGCTGGCAAGGAGAACGCCTGGGTTCACTCCTGCGGATATCGAGAATATGCTTAATGAAGCAGCCCTCCTGGCGGCTCGTAGAAACGGCATGATCATCCGCATGGAAGAGATAGAGGAGGCGATCACCAAGGTTATCGCAGGTCCGGAGAAGAAGAGCAGAGTCATCAGCGAAGAAGAAAGGAAGCTGACCGCGTATCACGAAGCCGGTCACGCTGTCGTCGCCCACTGTCTGCCGAAGTCGGATCCGGTTCACCAGATCACGATCATCCCGAGAGGCAGAGCCGGCGGATTTACCATGATCCTGCCAAAGGAAGACAAATACTACGGCACGAAAGAAGAAATGCGCGAGCAGATCATCCATCTGCTTGGCGGACGTGTTGCCGAAAAGCTTACGCTGGATGACATCAGCACAGGCGCAAGCAACGACATACAGAGAGCGACGGATATCGCCAGAGAGATGGTCACCAAGTACGGCTTCAGCGAAAAGCTCGGTCCTGTAAACTACAGCTCATCCGAAGAAGTATTCCTGGGTAAGGATTTCACATCCAAGCAGGCATACTCCGAAGAGACGGCCAACGAGATCGACGAAGAAGTCAAGGCGATCATTCAGGAAGCTTACGATGCTGCGATGACCATACTCGAAGAGCATATCGATCAGCTGAAGGCTGTTGCCGAAGGACTGCTCTTGGTCGAGACCCTCGACGGACAGCAGTTCGTAGATCTCTATGAAGGCAACAAGACGCCTGAGGAACTCGCCGAAGAAATGAAACTCAAAGGCGAAGAGCAGAAGGAAAAGGACAAAGCAGAGGCAAAGGAGGCCAAGAAGAGACGTAAGGAAGAGCGCGAAAGACAGATGCGTGAAGCCGAAGAACGGAAGCAGGAAGGCCTCGAGGAACTGGCGGAGCTCATAAACGAGCAGGGAAAGAACGCCAGATTCAAGCCAAAAGTCATGACATACAACGACGTCACCAACACAGCGGAACCGGTTGAGATGCCTAAGGATGAACCGGACGAAGAAGGTCCTGAAGAAGTTCTTTCAGAAGTCCCGGAAGAAACTCCAGAAGACACGGCCGGCGATAGCAAGGGAGATGAGGAATAATGAAAGTGACAGTAAACGATTGCCTCGAACTCAGCGTCTTTAAGGAAGCGCAGGTCCTTGCAGGTGCGAGGAACCTTACCAACGAAGTCAGATCAGTATCGGTTCTCGACATCGGCGATGCGGCTGATTTTAACCTGCTCAAATGTTATGAGACTGAGGTCCTGCTGACAGGATTCCTCGGTGTCAGAAACGATGTGCAGAGGCAGTGCGAAATCGTCAGGGGAGCTGTCGACAACTGTTCAGCCCTCGCGGTTTTCTTCGTTGGGAGGATCGTAAAGAAACTGGACGAGCGGGTCATAAAGGCTGCAGAAGAAGTGGGACTGCCGCTTCTCCTGATGCCGCAGGATGCCTGCTACTCCGATGCAATATCCGAGATCATGGACCGCGTGCTGTACGGCGACAATTTCAGAAACAGTCTGATCAGCAACACGGTATTCCACCTTCTCAACTTCGAAAAACACACGAACTTTCAGGCTGCGGTCAGAGAGGCTGCCATCAGCAACGACTTCCAGGTCGTTCTCCTGAGCGAGGACTTCAACCCGGTCCTGTCGGTGGAAACGCGTCACAAGGTCAAACTTTCGGACGCTATCAGACAGGGTAAAGAAAAGAAAGTCGAGACGGAAATGGGCAACACCTATACGCTCATCGATGTCGACGGCGCACTCACTTACTGGGGCCTCGTGAACATCGGCAGTGAGAAATACTACATGCTGATCGTCGATAACGAGGACTCCTACACGGCAGGCGAGATCACCAAGCTTGCCGAGATCATCGAGCTGGCCATGGGCATGTGGAAGTACACTCCTGAGCGCGACGCCAAGTCGGAGTTCATCAAAGCCCTCATTCGCGGCAACAAGTCTCTGGCTTACACGCTGCAGGATGAAGCGAAGATTCAGGGGTCGGATATCGTGTGCGTCTTCTTCTCCAAGGGCTTCGGCAGAGAGACCGAAAGTCATGCCTTTGCAGAATTCGAGAAGAGAACGGATCTGGAGATCATGAAGATCACCGAAGAAGACGAGACCTACGGCATGATCCTGAACACCGTCGACAACAGCAATCGGAGCGCGCAGCAGAACGAGTGCGCGAACCTGTTTGCCAGGCTCAAGGCAGATAAGGGTGCGAGGATCTTCCACGTGACGGGACTGAATGGCATCGAAGGCGCTGGAGATGCGTACAAACTCATCAGCGAAAGCTGGACGTTCGTGCAAAGCGTATTTCCGTACAAGAGAGTGTTTACGAAGTACGAACTGACACTGGTGAACAACTGCATCAACATACAGATCCAGGGAGGCTTCGTCAAGAAGAACTACGTTGAGCTTTTGGAACCGTTCAAGGAAGCCGGCGAGAACAAGAGCAAGCAGCTGCTGTACACGCTAGAGACCTTCGTGCTTGACGCGGGCATGAACAGCAGCAAGACTGCCGAGATCATGAACATCCACGCCAACACGGTACAGTACAGGCTCAAGAAGATCAACGAGATGCTCGGTGTTGAAGTCACCGGAAACAGAGTCATTCCGGGACTGACCATGGCCCTGGCGCTGAAGCGGCTAGAGCGCTCGGTCACCTAGCACCGGCAAGACTTTGCTTTAGCGTGGTGTCTCGAGGAATATTTGTATATTTTATGTTTTTGTTCATAAAGTCTTTAAATCGCGAAGACCGATTGGATATAATGAACGAAAGCAATAGAATAGATACTATTTCAACCGATTTTTTTAATCAATAAGGAGAGAATATATGTATTTCAATTACTTGGAAAAAGCAGATCCTGAAGTTGCTGCATCGATCAAGAGAGAGATCAACCGTCAGGAAACGAAAATCGAAATGATTGCTTCCGAAAACTTCGTAAACTATGAGATCATGGAGGCGATGGGAAGCGCACTGACGAACAAGTACGCCGAAGGGTATCCGGGCAAGAGATACTACGGCGGCTGCGAATTCGTCGATGAGGTAGAGCAGCTGGCTATCGACAGAGCATGCAAACTCTTCGGAGCGGATCACGCAAACGTACAGGCCCATTCAGGAGCAAACGCCAACACGGCCGTATATCAGGCAGTGCTCGAATATGGCGATACCGTTCTCGGAATGGACCTTTCAAACGGCGGACACCTTTCACACGGATCCCCGGTTAACATTTCAGGTAAATCATACAACTTCGTCGCTTACGGACTGGGCGAGGACGAGAGGATCGACTACGACAACGTAAGACAGATGGCAAAGGAACACAAGCCTAAGCTCATCGTTGCCGGCGCATCCGCTTATCCGAGAGCAATCGACTTCAAGACCTTCAAGGAGATCGCTGATGAAGTCGGCGCTATCATGATGGTAGACATGGCTCACATCGCAGGACTGGTTGCTGCAGGACTCCACGAGAACCCGGTTCCTTACGCAGACATCGTAACGACGACAACACACAAGACACTGAGAGGACCGAGAGGCGGCCTGATCCTCTGCACCGAGGAATACAAGAAGGCGATCAACTCGGCTATCTTCCCTGGACTCCAGGGCGGACCGCTCATGCATGTGATCGCTGCTAAGGCTGTATGTCTCAAGGAAGCTATGGAACCTGAATTCAAGGCATATCAGCAGCAGGTCATTGACAACTGCCAGGCGCTGGTTCAGGGCATGAACGCACATGACTTCGAACTGGTATCCGGCGGCAGCGACAACCACCTGATCCTCGTCAAGCTCCTGAACAAAGACATTTCAGGAAAGAAGGCGGAGAGACTTCTGGACGAAGCCAACATCACGACGAACAAGAACGCCATCCCGAACGACCCGAGAAAGCCGATGGTTACATCAGGTCTCAGAATGGGCACGCCGGCAATGACGTCAAGAGGCTTCAAGGAAGACGATGTCAAGAAAGTCACCGATGCCATTTCACTGGTCATTGACTGCAAGGGAGAAGATGAAGCTAAGATGGATGAAGCAAGAGCCATCGTAAAGGGACTCACAGATAAATATCCGCTTCACAAAAACTTTCCTTATTAATGATTTCGTATTAAAATAAAATATCAGTTCAAAGGCCGTACTGCTTTGCTGGTACGGTCTTTTGATGGGAGAATTGGGATAACAAAAGGGAAAAGGATGAAAACGGTACTCAGCTACTACAAACAGTACATACCATTTGTGTGTATCATCATACTCGTGCTGTTCGGGCAGGTCATGTGCGAGCTGTTCCTGCCGATGTTCATGTCAGACATCATAGACAACGGCATCGTGGCAGGCGACCTTGACAGAATCAGACACACGGGGATTATCATGATCGGCGTTGCTTTTGCGGCGGTCATTTTCAGCATGTCCGGCAGTTTGTTTGCCAGCCTGACGGCGGCCAAGGCCGCGCGAAAGATCAGGAAAGCCCTCTTTACGAGGGTTACTGCTTTCAGCAGGGCCGAAATAGAGCAGTTCAGTACGGCATCGCTCATCACCCGCTCGACCAACGACGTGCAGATGATACAGCAGGCGACGGTCATGAGTCTGAGGATGATGATCTTCGCTCCGATCATGGGCATCGGCGCAGTCTTTATGGCCCTCAAGACCAGCGTATCGCTGTCATGGACAGTGGGACTTGCGCTGCTTTGCGTATGCGGGCTGATGATTTTCTCTTTCGTGGCCATTTTCCCGAGATTCAGAATGATGCAGGAGAAACTGGACAGAGTCAATCTCATTATGAAAGAAAGACTCTCGGGGACTCTCGTCGTCAGGGCATTCAGAACGGAGTTCAAGGAACAGGAGCGCTTCGACGAGGCAAACGTCGACCTGACCAAGCTCTATATCTTCGTCAACAAATGTCTGGCATTCATGCTTCCTACCATGACGCTCATCATGAGCGGCGTCGGCGTCCTCATCATATGGGTCGGCGCACATCTGGTAGACGCACAGCAGCTGATGATCGGCGATATGATGGCGTATCTGCAATACGCGATGCATGTCATCATGTCCTTCATGTTCGTCACCATGATCTTTGTCATGATTCCGAGAGCGGCCGTATCGGCTAAGCGTGTCGGACAGATTCTTGACACCCCGATATCCATCAGCGATCCGGAGGAGCCGAAGTCGGTTCCGCTTCTCGAAGAAGGCACAAAGGCAAAAGGCGGCGAAGTTGAATTCAGGAACGTTTCCTTCACTTATCCGGATGCAGAGGAAAAGGCACTCAGCGGCATTTCATTCACAGCACAGCCGGGCAAGATGACAGCCATCATAGGCGGTACAGGGTGCGGCAAGTCGACGCTCATCAACCTGATACCTAGATTTTATGATGCAACGGAAGGGCAGGTTCTCGTCAACGGGGTCAACGTCAAAGACATGAAGCAGGCAGACCTCAGGAGCCTCATCGGACTCGTTCCGCAAAAGGGCACGCTGTTCAGCGGCACCATCGAAAGCAACCTCCGCTACGGCAATCAGGACGCAACAGAGGGTGATCTCAGAGAGGCGGCCGAGATCGCGCAGGCCCTCGGTTTCATCGAAGAGAAACCGGACGGATTCGAGACAGAAATCGCGCAGGGCGGAACCAACGTTTCCGGCGGTCAGAAGCAAAGGCTTTGCATCGCGAGAGCGCTGGTCAAAAAGCCGCAGATCATGATATTCGACGACAGCTTCAGCGCTTTGGATTACGCAACTGACAGGGCTCTCAGGAATGCTCTCAGGGAGAGAGTGACCGGGAGCACCTTTATCATAATCGCACAGAGGATCAACACGATTCTCGATGCGGATCAGATCATAGTTCTTGAAGACGGGCAGATCGCAGGCATCGGTACCCATGACGAACTCATGGGCACCTGTCAGGTCTACAGTGAAATCGCCCGCTCGCAGCTGAGCGAGGAAGAACTGGAAAGGGGGCGGGATAATGGCTAAAGATCTTGGCGAACGAAAACATCCTCCTGGACAGGGCGGCCGCGCAGCGAAAATGATGCCGGGCGAAAAGGCCAATGACTTCAAGGGCACGATCCTCAAACTCGCCTCATACCTGAAGCCTTATCGCATTCAGCTGGCAAACGTCTTCTTTATGGCTATGCTCAGCACGATCTTTGCGATCGTTTCACCGACGATCCTCGGAATGGCTACGGACGAAGTCGTTCAGGGCGTTATGGGAAGCGGAATCGATTATGATGCGCTGCTGAAGATACTGATTATTCTCCTGGCAATGTATCTGGCCAGCTGGCTCTTCGGAGCGCTGCAGGCCTGGATCATGGCCATCGTATCCCAGAAGGTCATCTATACGCTCAGAGACGGCATGTCCAAGAAACTCGACCGTCTGCCGCTTAAGTATTTTGACAGGGTACCGTACGGCGAGGTGCAGAGCAGAATGATCAACGACATAGAGACCGTTAATCAGACGCTGACGGCAACCATCACGCAGATGATCACTGCCATCGTCACGCTGATTGGAATTCTGATCATGATGGTCAGAATCAGCCTGATCATGACGCTGGTTGCCCTGGTCGTCATACCGGCATCCTTCCTGATCATCAAGATCGTGGTCAGCAAGTCGCAGCGTCACTTCAAGAACCAGCAGAAATTCCTCGGCAAGGTAAACGGCCATGTGGAGGAGATGTACTCCGGCCACGATATCGTCAAGGCCTTTAATCTTGAAGAGATGTCCGAAGAAACGTTTGATGAATACAACGATGCCCTCTGCGAGGCGGCCTGGAAATCTCAGTTCCTCTCAGGACTGATGATGCCGCTGACCCAGTTCATCGGCAATCTGGCTTACGTTCTCGTCTGCCTGGTCGGCGGATATCTGGCTCTCATGGGCAGGATCTCTATCGGACAGATTCAGGCGTTCATCCAGTACGTCAGGTCCTTTAATCAACCGGTACAGCAGGTGGCAAACATCGCCAACCAGTTGCAGTCCACGGCGGCTGCTGCCGAGAGAGTCTTCGAACTTCTCGACGAAGAAGAAGAGGTAGACCTTGACAAGAAACCTGCCGTCGTTCTGGATCCTGAAGAGGTGCAGGGCAGAGTGACCTTTGATCACGTAAAATTCGGATACAAAGAAAACGAACCGATTATAACGGACTTCTCCTTTGAGGCAAGGCCGGGTCAGAGAGTAGCGATCGTCGGACCGACAGGTGCCGGCAAGACGACCATCGTCAAGCTGCTCATGCGGTTCTATGAACTCGACGGCGGCAGTATCTCCGTCGATGGCCACGACATCAAAGACATGTCGAGAAGCAATCTGAGAGCCCTCTTCGGCATGGTTTTGCAGGAGACCTGGCTTAACAGCAGTACCGTCAAGGAGAACATCAGATACGGAAGGACTGACGCCACCGACGAAGAGGTCAGGGCTGCAGCAAAAGCGGCTCACGCCCACAGATTCATCAAAACCCTGCCGAAGGGTTACAGGATGAAGATCAACGAAGAGGCGACCAACATCTCGGCAGGTCAGAAGCAGCTGATCACCATAGCCAGTGCGTTCCTGGAGGATGCGCCGATACTGATCTTCGACGAAGCGACGAGTTCCGTCGATACCAGAACCGAGCGTCAGATCCAGTCCGCCATGGCCAAGCTCATGGCAGACAGAACGAGCTTTATTATCGCCCACAGGCTTTCGACGATCAAGGACGCAGATTACATTCTCGTCATGAACGAGGGCAATATCGTCGAACAGGGAAGTCATGATGAGCTGCTGGAGAAGAACGGATTTTATGCTGATTTATATAACAGTCAGTTTGCAGATTAGTATATAAAAGCCGGTACTGTTGTGGTATAATGGGTTGGTATATGATTGGGGAAAGCGAGGATAGAAATGAGCTCAAAGCAAAGAAAGAAAAAGAATAAGAAAAACAAGAATGTTGAAATAAAAGAAAAGGTAGAAAAGGAAGTAATCGAGGCTGAAGAAACGGTCGAAGAAGAGGCTGAAGAAACAGTTGAAGAAGAGGCTGTTGAGGCGGCGGCGGAGACTGTAGAAGACGTGGCTGAAGAGGCCGCCGAGGAAGCAGAAGAGGCTGCAGACGAAGCCGAAGACGCGGACAAAAAGACTGAAGAAGCCGAAGACGCCGAAGAGGAAAAAGAGGAAGCCGAGGAAGCCGAAGAAGAAGCTGAGGAAACCGAGGACGAAGCGGAAGAAGCAGCAGAAGAGGTGAAAGAAGCTGAGGAGAAGGCCGAGGCGATCGCCGAGAAGGCGGCTGCCGAGGTGCAGGCGAAAACACCGGGCTTCACGATCGCCTTCTATATCATCGGCATCATCTTCCTGGTGGTATCCGTGTTCATGCTGTTCACAGCGGTCGCATACATGAAGACCTATCTTGCATCATATGATGCGACCTTCGGTAATATGTGGTCCAACTGCATCCAGTACGTCATCGAACACTTCGTTCCATACCTTGGGCTGGGCTTGATTTCTCTCGGCATCGGCCGTGCGGTCAAGGAGTTCAGAAGCGGCAAAGCTACCGTCGTTCAGGTCGTCACCAGGAGCGGCGAAGAAGCGCAGGCTGAAGCAGAAGCTGCAAAGGCTGAGGCAGACGCAAGCAGACCGGAATCCGTCGAGAAAGAACCGATCGAAGATAAGATCAGAGAAGCTGTCGGTGAGGTCAGAGAAGATATGACTGCGAAGATCGTCGACCTGACTAAGGAAGCTGAGATGATCCGTGAGATCATGACCATCAAGTTCGAAGAGACAGAGAAACGTCAGAAAATCAGACTCGAAGATAATATCAATAAGATCGAAGGCAACATCAATAAGATCGAAGATAAGCTGTCCGGATATTTCGAGCCGGAAATCGAAGATGATGATGACGACGAAGATTTTGACGATATCCCACTGAAGAGAGAAAGGCGTTTTATCAAGTAAGCGATGAAGAGATACAAGGCATCACGAATGATAAGGATGGAGCACCTCAACCATCATGGCAACCTGTACGCAGGCCAGGCCATCGAATGGATGGTTGAGACTTCATTTATTGTAGTCAACTGTGAGTACGGCGATCCCCAGGGATTGCTTTACAAGAACACCCATAAGTTTGATTTCTATAAATCCGTCAACCCGGGAGACATCGTCTATTACGAGGGGCTGATCGTCAGGACCGGCAGAACGAGTCTCACGATCAGAGTCGGACTCTACAACGAGAAGACGGGTGAATTGATGGCTGAGGGGTATACGACCTTCGTGTCGGTAGACCCGGAAAAGGGGACGCCTGTTTCCCATGGACTTACCCTCGACGAACCGTCCGGCGAGGAAGAAATCAAATGGAGAGAGGAAGCGGACAGCTTCTTCAGAAAAAACAAGTGAAATTAAGTCGAAACTTTACGTTTCGACTTTTTTAGAGGCCTGATTTCTGTTATAATAGCGAGTTAGAGTAAAGGAGAAGTACATGTTCGACAAACTTGATTTTATAACTGAAAAATACGATGAATTATCCAGGCAGGTGTCCGATCCTGATGTCATAAACAACCAGCCTTTGTGGCAGAAGTACATCAAGGAAATGGGCGACATGGAGCCTATTGTAAAGAAATACACGGAGTACAAAAAGGCAAAGAACGATCTGGCCGAAGCCAAGGAAATGCTCGAAGAGGGCGACGAGGAAATGCGCGAACTGGCCAAGATGGAGATCGGTGATCTGGAAGAGCAGATCGAGCAGAACGAAGAGGAACTCAAGGTTTTGCTTCTGCCGAAGGACCCGAACGACGACAAGAACGTCATCCTGGAGATCAGAGCCGGAACGGGCGGTGAAGAAGCCGCTCTCTTTGGCGCGGATCTGCTCAGGATGTACACCAGATATGCGGAGCGCAATCGCTGGAAGACCGAACTCATGGACCTGAACGATACAGGGCTTGGCGGCGTCAAGGAAGCCGTTATGCTCATCAA
Source organism: Bacillota bacterium (assembly GCA_017438285.1). Lineage (GTDB taxonomy): Bacteria > Bacillota > Clostridia > Peptostreptococcales > Anaerovoracaceae > Lentihominibacter. Next base: position 5,261 of record JAFRVY010000116.1, on the reverse strand, counting down.
GGGCAAAGGCGCCTATTCCAGACTCAAGTTCGAGAGCGGCGCACACCGCGTGCAGCGCGTTCCGGAAACGGAATCCAGCGGCAGAGTTCATACATCGGCTGCAACGGTCGCCGTGCTTCCTGAGGTCGACGACGTCGAAGTCAATCTGGATCCGAACGATGTCAGAGTCGATGTTTACAGAGCCTCCGGAAACGGCGGACAGTGTGTAAACACCACGGACTCTGCAGTCAGACTGACTCACATTCCGACGGGGCTGGTCGTCACATGCCAGGACGAAAAGTCACAGATCAAGAACAAGGACAAAGCCTTCAAGGTTCTCAAAGCCAGACTGTACGATCTGGAGATGCAAAAGCAGCAGGACGAGATCGCGGGGCAGCGAAAGAGCCAGGTCGGTTCCGGCGACAGAAGCGAGAGAATCAGAACCTACAACTTCCCGCAGGGCAGAGTCTCCGATCACCGCATCGGACTGACCATATACAAGCTTGAATCCTTCCTCGACGGTGAAATGGACGAGGTTATTGACGGACTGATCACAAACGATCAGGCCGAGAAGATGAAGGCATTCTGAGAATGAAGACATTAATACTCACAACTGATAAGAAAGATATAGAAACTGCGGCGCGAATCATCCGCGAGGGCGGGCTTGTCGCCTTTCCGACAGAGACAGTCTATGGACTGGGCGCGGATGCGCTGAACGCCGATGCAGTCGCCAGAGTCTATGAGGCCAAAGGCAGACCGAGCGACAACCCGATGATCGTACACATCGCAAGGGCAAGCGATATCGGACAGCTGACCAGAATGCTCAGCCCCGACATCGTATCCCTGATCGACAACTTCTGGCCGGGACCTTTGACCCTGGTCGTGAAGAAAAAGCCGTCTGTTCCCGACAGAACGACAGGCGGTCTCGACACGGTTGCAGTCAGACTGCCGGACAGCGGACCTGCCATTGACCTGATCAACATGGCCGGATGTCCGATCGCAGCGCCGAGCGCCAACCTGAGCGGAAGCCCGAGCCCGACGAGAGCAAAGGACGTCATCGCCGATCTCGACGGCAAGGTCGACGCCATCATCGTAGGAGACGATTGCCGCGTAGGCATCGAATCCACAGTGCTGGATCTGACGGGCGAGGTTCCGACCATACTGCGTCCCGGCATCATCACAGCGGAGAGCATTGAAGCGGCGCTGGGCAAGGAAGTCGTCTACGACAAGTCTTTGACCGAAGCGGCGAAGCACGTGCAGGCGGATCCTGCAGACGGCGTCAGCGAGAGCGACTTCAAACCGAAATCACCGGGCATGAAATACAAACACTATGCACCGAAGGCCGACATGCTGGTCGTTGAGGGACAGCGGGACAAAGTCATCGCGGAGATCGAACGGCTCAAGACTTTGAACGAGAGACTGGGCAACAAGGTCGGCGTCATCCTCTTTGAGGAGAGGGCCTTCATTGAAGCGGCCCACGACTTCTTCGCGAAGCTCAGAGACATGGACAGCGAAGGCGTGGACATGATCCTGGCCGGCGCGCTCAGTGACACAGACGGCGTAGGTTTTGCGGTCATGAACCGCATGCTCAAATCGGCAGGATACAACATCACCAAGGTATAGGACTGCAGGAGGAGAAAGATGATTATTGCAATTGCAAGTGACCATGGCGGTTATCAGCTGAAAGAAACAGTCAAGGAATATCTGAGAACCAGAAACGACATACAGATCGTGGATCTGGGAACGGACTCCGAGGAATCCGTCGACTATCCGATCTACGGCAAAGCCTGTGCGGAGGCGGTCGCAAGCGGCAAAGCCGACAGAGGCATCGTCTGCTGCGGCACCGGCATCGGTATTTCGATCGCGGCCAACAAGGTCAAAGGCATACGCTGCGGCCTTTGCACGAGCGTGGAGATGGCAGAGATGACGAGAAAGCACAACAACGCCAACATGCTGGCGATGGGCGGCAGAACGACAGACCCGGATCTGGCTCTGGAAATCACAAAGGCATGGCTCGACACCGAGTTCGAGGGCGGCAGGCACAAGCGCCGCACGGAAATGCTGGATGAAATGTGTTAATCATTGTTTTATATATAAGAAAGGCAGGACAAAATGGGAAAAATCTATGTTTTCGATCATCCGTTGATTCAGCACAAGGTTGCGCAGATCAGAGACAAGAACACGAACACGAGAGACTTCAGACAGCTTGTCAAAGAGATCGCAATGCTTATGACTTACGAGTCCACTCGCGACCTGAAGCTTGAGGACGTCGACATCGAAACACCAATTTGCGCAACTAAGGTAAAGATGCTCAAGGGCGAAGATGTTGCTATCGTTCCGATCCTCAGAGCAGGACTGGGTATGGTTGACGGAGTTCTCGAAATCATTCCAAATGCCAAGGTAGGACACGTTGGTCTGTACAGAGATCCTGAAACTCACGAGCCGGTAGAATACTACTGCAAGATGCCGGAAGACATCGACAAGAGAAAGATCCTGGTTACAGACCCGATGCTCGCAACCGGCGGAAGTGCTGTTGCAGCAATCGATTTCGTAAAGGCAAGAGGCGGCAAGGACATCGTATTCCTGTGCCTGATCGCAGCACCTGAAGGAATCAAGGTTCTGCAGGAAGCACACCCTGATGTAGACATCTACATCGCAGCGACAGACAGTTGCCTCAACGAAAACGCTTACATCGTTCCGGGCCTCGGAGATGCAGGCGACAGAATCTTTGGTACGAAGTAAAACGAGCTAGTATTTAAGAACACCAACGCGACGCAAGGCACACCTGCGGAACAGCAGGTGCGCTTTGGGTTCCGTATTTTTTGTTTTTTGGAGGAAGTAATGAAGTTTGATTTCATCCCTGACAATGTCAGTAAACACACAAACGTATATGATGTACTGAAAGAGCGCGGATTCATCGAGCAGTCGACAGACGAGGAGAAAGTCCGTGAGCTTTTGCAGAACGAAAAGGTCAAGTTCTACATCGGATTCGACCCGACAGCAGACTGCCTGCATGTAGGTCACTTCATGCAGGTCATCATCATGATGTACATGCAGAAGTTCGGACACACTCCGGTCGTTCTCATCGGAGGCGGTACCGGCATGGTTGGAGACCCGTCAGGAAGAACCGACATGCGTCAGGTTATGGATATCGATACTATCGAACACAACTGCGAGCAGTTCAAGAGACTGTTTGATCAGTTCCTGGACTTCGACGAAGAATGGAAATACGAGGGTAACGACGGAGTATACGCGCCGGGCCACGAGAACAAGGAGCCGGAACCTGGCAAAGCCATCGCAGTCAACAACGCGCGCTGGCTGAGGCCTTTGAACTACATCGACTTCCTGCGTGAGATCGGTTCGCTCTTTAACATAAACACTATGCTCAGAGCCGAGTGCTTCAAGCAGAGAATGGATCGTGAGGGCGGACTCACAATGTTCGAACTGAACTACATGCTGATGCAGAGCTACGACTTCATGGTCATGGCCAGAGATTTTGATGTTAAGATCCAGTTCGGCGGAAACGACCAGTGGTCCAACATCATCGGCGGCGTAGACCTGACGAGAAAGAAAGTCGGCAAGGAAGTTTACGGCATGACATTCTCCCTGCTCACAAACAGCGAAGGCAAGAAGATGGGCAAAACCCAGAAGGGAGCTCTCTGGCTCAGTCCTGAAAAGACTTCGCCGTATGAGTTCTATCAGTATTGGAGAAACGTCGGCGATGCGGATGTAAACAAATGCCTGCGCATGCTGACATTCCTGCCAATGGAAGAAGTCGAAAGGCTTTCGTCACTTCCGGGCCAGGAGATCAACAAGGCCAAGGAAGTTCTTGCTTATGAAGTAACGAAACTCGTCCACGGAGAAGAGGAAGCGAAGAAAGCTCAGGATGCTGCCCGTGCAGCTTTTGGATCCGGTGGCGGCGGAATGGAAAACCTGCCTGTAGTTGAGATAGCCGCAGCGGATCTTCACAGCACAGACAAGGACGGCAATGAGCTTGGCGGCCTCGGCGTTGTATCATTCATCAAAGAACTGGGCCTTGTTCCAAGCAACCGCGAAGGCTTCATGACCATCGAACAGGGCGGCCTGAAGATCGACGGCGAGAAGATCACGGACAAGAAGTTCCTCATCACGCCTGACACCTTCAAGGACGGCAAAGTCCTGGTCGAGAAGGGCAAGAAAAAGAAAATACTCGTTGAGTTGAAATAGTATCAAAAGCACCTTAACAGGTGCTTTTTTGTTGACATTCCATCGATGACAGCGTATACTAATTCCGTGTCACGTTCGTGGCGCGGTTTTTTCGTGTGAGCAGGTAAATGTACCGGCAGCGAGCACGGCAGAAGTTAATTTTGTTCGCCGAAACAGATCGACTGATCCGAGTAGGCAGGGCCGAACCCGTTGGAAGCTGGCAGCTGACCAACTTAGTAGGTAGAAAGGAAGCGACATGAGTTCATTTATCGCAAAGCCTGCAGAGATTGAACGTAAGTGGTACGTCATCGATGCAGAAGGCAAGAACCTCGGAAGAATGGCATCACAGATCGCCGCTATTCTCAGAGGAAAGAACAAGCCTATCTACACCCCTCACGTTGATTGCGGAGACTATGTAATCGTTATCAATGCAGAGAAGGTTGCAGTAACAGGCAAGAAGAGAGAAGAGAAGATCTACAAGCATCACTCTGGTTATCCAGGCGGACTGAAGGAGACCACTTTTGAAAAGATGATGGAAAAGCACCCGACAGAAGCTGTTAGACACGCTGTCAAGGGTATGATGCCGAACGGCAAGCTTGGAAGACAGATGTTCAAAAAGTTGAAGGTTTACGCAGGTCCTGAGCACAATCACGCAGCTCAGAAGCCGGAAGTTCTTGATATTTAGTGGAAGGGAGGAATCAGACTATGGCAAAGACACAGTACTACGGAACAGGTAGAAGAAAATCTTCAGTTGCTAGAGTTAGACTCATCCCTGGCACTGGCAAGATCACAGTAAACGACAAGCCTCTGGACGATTATCTCGCACTGGATATCGTTAAGAGAGAAGTAAAGAGACCTTTTGAGATCGCAGGATGCGAAGGCAAGTTCGACGTTATCGCCACTGTTAAGGGCGGCGGATACACCGGACAGGCAGGAGCGCTCAGACATGGTATCTCAAGAGCTCTTTGCGAAGCTGACAGAGAAAGCTACAGAGCTCCTCTGAAGGCTGCTGGATTCCTGACCAGAGATTCCCGTATGAAAGAAAGAAAGAAGTACGGACTCAAGAAGGCAAGAAGAGCAAGCCAGTTCTCAAAGCG
>JAFRVY010000115.1 GCA_017438285.1 Bacillota bacterium | reverse complement strand
CTTTCGATTTTTTCCGCCTTTTGGTCTGCCCATGTTTTCACCTCCGTTTACATTTTACCAAAAGAAAAAGCAGACACTCTTTTGAATGTCTGCTTAGGAGACCACTCTTTTTGAAGTGTCTACTTTTGTTTTACCACTTCACCATTCGGGTCTCTTTTCGTATCATGGCGGAGGACACAGGACTTACGATTCTGTAAACCCCTGTCGCGCCTGTGTTTCGGTTGATTTCAAGATGTATTGTCCCACTATTATCCCATTATTCGTCCATCTCTCGAAATCGTAACGACCTGCCATGGGATGAACTTGCCGCTGGCCTGCAGTGCGATCTCTGCAGCTCGCTGCAGTCCGCCGCAGCACGGCACTTCCATGCGAACGATCGTTACACTCTTAATGTCGTTGTCCCTGATGATGGCGGTCAGTTTCTCCGTGTAGTCAACATCATCCAGCTTCGGGCAACCGATGATGGTGACTTTGCCCTTCATGAACTCCTCATGCAGGCTGGCATATGCAAAGGCAGTACAATCCGCCGCAATCAGGAGTTTCGCTCCATCGAAGAACGGCGCCTGGATCGGGACCAGTTTGATCTGGCACGGCCACTGGGCGAGACGGGATACCGGATTGGCGGTAGACTGCGCCGACTCCGGTTCTTCTGCAGGCCCTTCCTTCGCACCGGCAAACTGCGCCACACTCGATCCCGGGCATCCTCCCCCGCCGAGGAGTTCCTGCATCCGCTGATGCACTTTCACTGCCGCTTCATCATATTCCGGCGCTTCCCTTTCCTCGAAGGTGATCGCCCCTGTCGGGCAGGCGGGCAGGCAGTCGCCGAGACCGTCGCAGAAGTTTTCCCGCACGAGCTTCGCCTTGCCGTCAATCATTTCGATGGCGCCTTCATGGCAGGCTGCGGCGCAAAGTCCGCAGCCGTTGCATTTTTCTTCATCTATATTAATTATCTTTCTAAGCATTATTTCTCCGTCCTTTTCTTTTCGCTTCGATCAGCAGCCAGTCGGATCAATCAAAGGCTACATTTTCGTATACTTTGTATTTTCCCTGTGCGCGCAGTTTGCGTGTAGGTTCACTCTGGAAAGACCCCTCGACGATATTCTCGAAGCCCTTCTTCTGAATGATTTCCTTCATATAGTCAACATTCGGGCATCTGTCATGATGCTTGTTGTCAGTTACAACGCAGCTGGCAAGATGAACTGCAACTTCTGATTTTTTGATGTCCGTTCCCATACGCATCTTCTTTGCGAAATGCTCCAGATATCCCGCCACGCGTGTTCCGCAGCAGCCTCCGCAGGTCATAGTCAGAAACTTCGTATCCGCAGGATATCCCTCAAATGCGGCGCCTCTTTCGAAAAAACAATTCGAGCATGAAAAGCCTGAACATCTTTCTCTGGAATGCTCACACTGAATGACAACTACGTACTTGATTAAATCCTTATTCATAACAGTCCTCCTTTTTTTCTCTTGACCCAATATGATACGGCAATGCTACGAACAGAATCGCTCCAATCATATTGCCTAACGTTACAGCGACCAGATTGAACCAGTATCCTCCCATAGTGATCGCTTCGTTCCCGCCGTTATCGATGAGCGCGAGGGTCAGCAATGTCATGTTGGCTACGCTGTGCTCAAAACCCGTAGCAAAGAACGCAAGCAGGCACCAGAACACCATAATCAGCTTTCCAGCGTCTGATTTCGCTCGGAAACCGCACCATACAGCCAGACATACCAAAGTATTACACAACGCACCTCTTGCAAGAAGCGGTATGAAGCCTGCCGTCATCTTTGCTGCCGCAGTGGTTGTCATTGCTGTCAGCGTCGCATCACTGTAGAGCCCTGTCAGGCTGAATACAATTGCCAGCAATACTGATCCCACCAGATTTCCGATCCAGCAGACTCCCCACAGTTTTAGCGTGTCCGTAATCGTTACTGTCTTGCGAAGTACGCCTGCAGTCATTACCATATTATTTCCGGTAAACAATTCTGCTCCTGCAATCACCACAAGACTCAGCGCAACGCCGAAGCAGCAGCCCATCACAAGCTTGGTATACGGTGCTCCGTCAAGCGCTCCGCTTAATGTAAATACAAGAAGGATACCAAACCCGATGTATGCTCCCGCCAGTACCGACAGCAAAAAATAGCCAGCCGGATTCTTCTTCAGAAGAGTTGCTTTTGCGACAGCCCCTTTGGAAGCCGCCGTGAATTCTTCATTAAACATATCAAGATCCTTTCTGTCAGTTTCTGACTACTCTTCTCTTTCTGAGAAGCGGAACATCGACTGTCTCAGCTCATTGCTCTGATCATAACGTTTGCCGCCCCAGTAGATGCGGCCCTGGATCTCGCATTCCGGATTCGGAGTGACATCCTTCATGATATACTTCAGGAATTCTTCAAAACCGGTACGGTCTACGATGTATCCGATATGCTCTTTGCTTTCGACAGCAGCTCTGTCCATATATTCATCCAGATATGCATAAACGTTGCAGATGACCTTTTTGATGGTATCGTGATCTGCCCACTTCATGAAGTCTTCTGCAAGGCGCGGATTCTTCTTCCCGGTACGCCCGAGAAGAACCATGCGGAAGTAGTCTTCCTCGCTTCTTGTCCAGGCACGTGTCGGACAATAGATCACGCATACTCCGCAGCCGACACACTTGTTCGTGTCACGTTCTATCTTCCCATTGACGATCTCCAGCGCTCCGACTGATCTTTTCTTGCAGTACTTCACGCATTGCTCACAGCCGATGCAGCGATCCTTATCATACTGTGGCTCAGTCTGGCCAAGAATGCCGAAATCATTGAGACGTACGTGGGCGCAGTCATTGGAACAGCCTGTGAAGGCGATCTTAACGTGATGGTCGTTCGGGAAAATCGCCTTGTCGATCTCCTGCGCAAACTTCTTCGTATCGTAGCAGCCGAACGGGCAGAGTTGTTTGCCTGGACAGGCCACGACATTACGTGTTCCGGAAGCAGGATATCCGCCGTTGTACTCCTCCTGATTGACGTTTCTGTTCTCAATAATCAGCTGAAGTGCCTTGTTGACTTCTTCCAGATCAGCCAGGTCGATTCCCGGAATCTCAAATCCCTGTCGATTGGTGATGTTTACCATGCCCTTGCCGTATTTCCTTGCGATATCGACGACGCGCTGCAGCGAATCCACGTCGATTTCTCCGCCCGGACAGCGCACACGGGAAGCAGTCTCGCCCCTGACCTTGGACTGACGGAAGGCATTCTTCTTCAGTTTTTTCACATTGATATCAAGTGTCATTTCTTTCACTCCTTTCCGTTATCCTAGTCGATCATGTTTTTGCTTTCGGTATAATTGAAAACCGGTCCGTCGAGGCAGACATACTTCTCGCCGATGCGACAGTGTCCGCACTTGCCGAGTCCGCAGCACATCTTGCGCTCCTGGGAAACCCAGATATTCTCTTCTTTGAAGCCTTTCTCGAGCAGACCCTGCACTGCAAATTTCATCATGATCGGCGGTCCGACCACAACGGCCTTTGCTTTTGCAGCATCGCGCAGAGGCAGATCTGGTATGAATGCGGTAACCAGCCCGGTCTTACCTTCGTATCCCTCCGGTGCGCCGTCGACGGTGAGGATCAAATCCAGCTTTTCGTTCCAGCGTTCCAGGTCATCCCGAAAGAGCATGTCGTCCGGGCTCTTGAATCCTACGATGACATGCTTATCTTTTGGCTCTGCTGTGTCCGTCAGTGCGTCGATGACGCCGCGGACCGGAGACACGCCGGTGCCACCAGCCACGACAACGACTTCGCCCTCTTCGTAGAGTGACGTGTCGAATCCGTTGCCGTACGGTCCGCGCATAAGCAGACTGTCGCCGACGTAGCGTTCAAACACTTCGTTCGTGACGCGGCCTACACGGCGAATCGTCAGGTCTACAAAATCTTCGCCGATGCCGCTGACAGAAATCGGCGCCTCCCCGTACTTCGGAATGGAGACTTCGAAAAACTGTCCCGGTTTCACATCGCCTGCGAATTCCATTCGAAAGGTGTATTCTTTATCCGTATGTTTGATCACTTCCTTGATCTTTGATGGGAACGGAATGTATGGATTCTTATTTGTCATCGCCAGCCTCCTTCCCTGCTGCATCCGCAACCTTGTTGATAATATTCGAGAATGAAATGTACTCCGGACATACCATGTCGCAGCGGCCGCAGCCCACGCACATGTCGTAGCCCGTGCGCGCCCGGAAGTCGTGAATCTTGTGGAGCACTTTGAAACGCATGCGCTCTCCGTTGGTCTTTCGGTACTGTCCGCCGCCGGCTACATCCGTGTAGCCGTCGATCATGCAGGATCCGCCGACTCTGCGGCGCTCGCCCACTTTGCCGTTGTCCGTGTAGAACACATCCTGCATGGTGTAGCAGGTGCAAGTCGGGCACACGATGGTGCACCGGCCACAGTTCACGCAGCGCTTCGTGTATTCATCCCACAGTTCATCACTGTAGATGCTGAGAGGAATGTCTTCCGGAACAGTCACAGCTTTTTGATTCTCCGTCACACACCACGGCTCCACATCCGCTTCCGTGCCTCCTGCTTTTGCAAAAGCTTCCGCAAAGGCAGGATCCGGCGTATCGCAGCGGAACATGCCTTCACTTTCATCAACGGAGAACACGTATCCGTCCTCAGTCCGGTTCGTCCCCATGTCCACGCAGAAACAGTCATCAAAGCTTTTGCTGCATCCAATCAGAACGAACTTCACAAGATCTCTGCGTCTTCTGTAGAACCAGTCTTCCTCGCTGCCGTTCTCCAGATACATGTGGTCGAGACGCTTCACTGCGTGCATATCACAGCTGCGCAGAAATACGATGACCGGACGTTCATCGATGTCCGCTTCCTTCACCTGGTTCTCTGTAAAGAAGAACAGAGTCTCTGACAAAGGCAGCATGAATTCCTTGAACGCGTAGTCCGATTCGACTGTCAGTTCGATTTCTGAAGCATCGCTGACGAAGTCGTACCGGACCACGTCCACACCCTTGAATCTGCCCTCGCCTTTCTTGCGGACCGGGGCGAAAATCCGGTATGTGTTTCCCAGCTGGCGCATCGCTTCACCGAACTGGTCTTTGCTTAATAGATATCCCACAGTTGCCTCCTTCCTCCTGATTCCGTTATTTGCCAGTTTCATTGTATCAGAAGCCATAGAAAAAAACGTTGCGTACGCAACGTGTGCGACTTATACTGAAGGCGGGAGGCAATGGATATGGATCATCAAATCGAGAAATACATGAAAAATCCGCTGTTCGAAAACATCGCAGCGGATCATCTGCAGGCCATGCTGGGCTGCCTGCACAGTTATACAAGAAACTATAAAAAAGGCGAAGTCATCATCATGGAGAAGGACTCCATCCGGTACGTGGGCATCGTGCTTACCGGAACGGTCCATATGATGAAAGAAGACATCTGGGGACGTCAGACTTTGCTGACATATATCTCAGAGAACGAGGTTTTTGGGGAGACTTTTGCCGTGCAGAAAAATCCCGATTCCTATGTAACTTTTATTGCAGGGACAGATACTTCTATCCTCTTCGTCGCCGCCTGGAACGTCATTCACTGCTGCCCAAGCCAGTGTGTATTTCATGAACAACTGACGCGGAACATGTTTGATCTGATTGGCCGGCGCAGCATCCGGCTTATGGAGCGGATTGAGATTTCCTCCAAGCCGTCCCTGCGCGAAAAAATCCTGGCCTACTTATCAATGCAGGCCCAGAAGCAGGACAGCCGTTACATCACGCTCCCGCTAGGACGCACGGAACTAGCCAACTACATTGGCGCCAACCGAAGCGCCCTGACCCGCGAGCTCGCCTCCATGCGGGAGGACGGACTCATCGATTACGAAAAGAATACATTCCGAATTCTGGAATAGCAAAAGAGACCCATTCGGGTCTCTTTTCGTTTTAATGGCGGAGGACAACAGACTCGATATTTCGAAGCCCTTGCCACGCCTGCGTTTCAGACGATTATAATTTTAGTTGTCCCACTATCATCCCACAATTTATAGGTGCTGCAAGTCTTCGATAACTGCCCCGATATCACCATCGATGCAAATGGCCTGCGCCTGGATCTCTTCCGGATAAATTGCTTCTCCATTATTAATGCATGCATAGGTGGCATCCGGATTCTTCGCTGTCATCTGCAAGAATGGATACTTGATAATGCCCGGCGTATTGTAGCCGACGCCCAGTTCCAGGAAGATGATCTTCCCGTTTCTTGTCCGGAGGAACTGCGCGCTGATACCAACTGTCTTCTAACAACTGTAAACAATGATTATTAAAGATCTGCGAAATATTCATTACGGTCAACCCATCATTGCTTCTTATACCCTTTCAGCAGCAGGCCCGCAAACACCGCACAGAACGTTGCACCGACGCACATCCATGCCGCAACCTTCTTGTCCATAGTTTTTTTTGCTCCCACTCCTGCAGCAACTGCT
>JAFRVY010000114.1 GCA_017438285.1 Bacillota bacterium | reverse complement strand
TGCGGACACCTACGAGGGCATCATCACCGTCAATGAAGACGAGGCGATCACCGTAGGTCACGGCTCGGGCGGAATGGCTGTCAAACAGTCGATCTATAAGAACTACGATGTAACGTTCGAGAACGGCGACCTGATCATCAATCCGTTGAAGGTGACGGTAACGATCACAGGTAACAATGAAACCGTTACGTTCGACGGCGAACCTCACAATGTTGAAGGTTACACCTTCGAGGCCAGCAGTAAGCTGTATACCGAAAATGATTTTACTGATAAGGGACCATATTCCGCATCAGGAACAGAAGTAGGTACATACAATATGGATATTGATGCGGGAGACTTCTTAAATACGAATGACAATTTCATTGTAGAGTTCGTTGTTGCTGCAGACGGATACCTTGAGATAGAGAACGCTTACGCAGAGATCATCTATGATCTTAACGGCGGCACCTACAAGGGCAGCAAGAAAGACATCGTAATCGAATACGTTGTTGGTCAGCCGATCAAGATTCATGCGGCACCTACCAGAGAAGGCTATAAATTCCTGTACTGGCAGGGCTCTAAGTACTATCCTGGTGACACCTACACTGTACCATTGAGCGGTCATAAGTTCACCGCAATCTGGGCAAAGGTGGACAACGGAAGCGGAGACGCCGGCAAGGACGGCGACAAGGGTAATGGCTCCAGCACCGGAGACAATATGAACCTGCTTGGAATGCTCGCAGCAATGACAGGAGCGGCACTCGGTCTCTTCGCACTGGTAGCAACCAGAAGAAGAGAAGAGGAAGACAAGTAAGTCGGACACATCCGGGCAATAGCCAAACTGAATAACTAAAACAAAGAGGACCAGCAAATTGCTGGTCCTCTTCAATTATATATACACTGTATTTATTTCGCCTTGAACCTGTAGCCCAGACCACGGACGGTCTGCAGGTACTGCGGATCTGACGGGTCGTCTTCGATCTTCTGCCTGAGCCTGTTCACATAGACCATAATGGCGTTCTCATCGATGATGGTCTCGCCCCAGATCATGCTGTAGATCGTGTCCTTACTAAAGATTCTGTTGTCGTTGTCGATAAACAACTTGATCATAGCGTTCTCCTTGGCGGAGAGCGGAATCTCCTCGCCGTTCTTGTAGAACCTGAGTGTTTGTGTATCGTAGGAGAACGGACCTGCAACGATTACAGTTTCCTTCTCGGAAACGAAGCTGCGGCTGCGGCGTACCAAAGCCTTTGCTTTCGCTCCCAGAGTCACCGGATTGAACGGCTTGGTAATGTATTCGTCGGCGCCGATATCGAGTCCGTAGAGAGTATCGTAGTCGGCCTTACGTCCGCTTACTACGATGATCGGCAGGTTTTTGCCCTGGCCGCGGATGGTGTTGATTACTTCGAAACCATCGATGCCGTGCATGTTGATGTCGAGAAGCATCAGGTCGTAATCCTTCTGTTCCACCAGCTCCAGTGCCTCTGCACCGCTGGATGCCTGATCAACATCGAAATCGTTGCTGATCATTATCTTATATAGCATTGTGCGGACTGCTTCATCGTCGTCCACAACGAGAACTAAATCTTTTGCCATAACATTTCCCTTCTTAACAATAACAACAATAGGGTATAATATAGTATAAATAAAAATTATTAATTTTTCAATGAACGGAGAACAGTCTTTGAAAAAAATAATTGAAAACAGCAAAACTAAAGACTTTGCCGGGATAGCAGTTGCTCTTGCGCTGATACTTTTGAGCGCCATCCTGATGGGTATTTCCTTCAGCCAGTTCAACAACGCATCCATCGAGGCGCAGGACCAGCAGCTCCTTAAGGTAGAGTCGTCTCTCGACTACAATATAAATGAAACGATCGAGAGATTTGACAGGCAGATGGAGTATGTCGTCTCAAGCAAAAGCTTCAAGCAGGCGCTTGACTCCGAGGACGGACAAGAGCCTGACAGCGAACTCGTCACCGAGATTCTCAACAACTCGTCTTTGAACAACATGTCGTCTTTCGAGGCCATATTCGTGACGAAAGGTGACCGGGTCTTTGCAACGTCATCAGGAGGTGAGGATTTCACAATCGGAGAGAATATTGACGGAAACCTTTTTGTCTGCAGTGATGAAGCGGGTGACGAATATCTGGCCGTGGAGCAGGATGCTGCAGGCGGCATGAAATGCTACGGGGTTCTGAACATCACGGCACTGTATGAGACCGTGCTTCTTAGGGCAAACGCAGAAAGCGAAAGCGTCATCCTCCTTTTGGATTCCGGAAACACCATGGTATACGAGAAGGGCAACGTGGTAAAAACCTGCAAGACGGTCGAAAGCGATAGCAGCAAAAATATCGATGCTAAAGAAGCTTTGCTTTTGCGCAAAAGCCAGGAAAGCGGCGATGTGATCGCTGACGGATATAAGAAAGAACTCGAAAATACCGATGAAGCAACGAGGGTGCTGGCAGTGCCTGCGAAGGAGACCGAGAACAAAGCCTTTGCAATAGCGGTAACTGCTAACTACAGCACGATGACAGTACTGATGAAGAGAACCATAACCAAGATTTTGTTCTTCTTCCTCATCGCTGTTGCAGGTATAGTTATGCTTGTCACATTCCTTATCAAGACGCGAAGGGAACGATCGCAGATCGACCTGGAAGTCGAGCGGCTTAAGGAAAAGAATCAGCAGATGGAAGAACTTAACGAGAAGCTGCGCGAACTCGAGCATCATCAAAGGCTTGAGACGATAGGTACGATGACATCGGGCATCGCACACGAATTCAACAATCTGCTGGCGCCGATAATGGGATACAGCATAATGACGCTGGAGAAACTGGACCCTAATGACGAGGTTCTCTACGACGGAGTTCTCGAGATCTACAACGCATCAAAGAAAGCCAAGGATATCATATCGAGGCTTTCGGATCTGGCGCGAAAAAACACGGAGAAGGTATTCACCAGAATCGAACCGGATCCAATGATCAACAGGGCGATAAGCGTTACGGCACCGTCCCTTCCGAAGAATGTCGACCTCATGAGAGACTTCAAGTGCAAGGGAAGATATATTAACGGTAATGAAACTCAGCTGTCACAGCTTCTGATCAATCTCATCATCAACGCGTTCCATGCCTTGTCCGATGAGGGCGGCACGGTTACCGTAGGGACAGAAGCGAAAGACGGCGAAATCATAATCACCATAAGTGATGACGGTCCGGGAATTCCTGAGAATATCAGAGAGTCAATATTTGAGCCTTTCTTTACAACTAAGGAGGCGGGCGCAGGAACAGGTCTTGGGCTTGCTATCGTACGCCAGGCCGCAGAGGACCATGGCGGCCGGGTCACTCTCGATTCCGAGATGGGCAAGGGAAGTTGCTTCAAAGTATATATACCTGAGGACACAACACCGGCTGAAGATTAACAAAGCTTAATTTGAAAACAGAGCAGACTATATACTACAATAGTTATAATAGGAGAAATCTGGGCAATTGGATAAGAAACGCATATTCAAAAACACTATGGCCATTGCAATGGCGGTAGTCATGATGCTTCTCGGCGGCAGCTTTGCCGGCTTTGGCGCAAGCCCTAGCTACGGCGCCGGCGGGAATGCGGCGGATTATCCGAACTATGTCGACAGGCAGATCGTTGTCGTCTTTGATGACGACGTTGACAGAGCATCTGCAGCCGATATAGTTGCTTTTGCGTTGTCTGAAGAGATGACAAGCGAAAAGAGAGCGTCAGCCGGCGGCATAAAAGGCATAAGAGAAGACCTCAAGCTGACGAAGATAAAGACTGACGACAACATGATGCTGGTCAGCCTTAAGACCGGCGTTGATGTAAAGGCGGCAGCCAAGGAAATCGCTAAGAATCCGGACGTTGCTTACACCCAGCCGAACTATATCTACACTCTGCCGAGGGGCAAAAGCGGCGGGACAGAATATGACCGCGACCAGTATTTGAAGTATGTAGGCGCGAGCAAGGCGCGCGGGCTTTTGGAAAAGCAAAAGGCCAAAGGCAAAGTAACAGTCGCCCTGCTCGATACGGGAGTCTCTGAAAGCGACGAGGCTCTTAAAGGCGTTGACACAGTTTCGACCAGCAAGAATGACGTTTCGGACAAACACGGCACAGAGATGGCCGCCCTTGCAGTGAAGACTGCAGGCAAAAGCAACATCAAACTGCTGGCGGTCGATGTTTGCGATGAAAACAGCAGCTACGGCGGAAAGACCGTGGCCGTGACGACAGATATAGTTGCAGGAATAGATTATGCCGGCAGACATGACGCCCAGATCGTGGCTATGGCCTTTGGTCGTCACGGTTATGACAATGCGCTTGCCAAGAAGATGCGTCGGGCAGCCAAGGGGGATATTCTTTTGGTCGTTGCAGGCGATAACGGCGATGAAGCGGTATGGTACCCTGCAGACTACAAGAGCTGCATGAGCAGTAAAAAATCGGAGAAGATCAGCCCGGACTATTCGGCTGCTGTAACGGCAGGCACAGCAGCGCTGGTGATGTGCGCGGATACGGACCTTTCGGCTGCCGAGACCAGAGAAATGCTTGCAAAAGCAGCAAAGGGCAAAGGAAGCACATACAATGCAGTTTCAAAGGCTTTGAAGTAGGAGGATTGAAATGAAAGACGACAAGATCCTCAGAATATATACCGACGGAGGGTGTTCCGGCAATCAGAGCGAAGAAAACCTCGGTGGGTGGGGTGCGATTCTGGAATACGGCTCCGCAGTCAAGGAACTCCACGGCGCTGAAGAGAACACGACGAACAACAGGATGGAAATGACGGCCCTTCTCGAAGCGTTCAGGGCCATTAAAAAAGGCGGACAAAACATCCACGTGTTCTCCGACAGCAGTTACCTGATGAATTGCTTCAGAGAGAAGTGGTATGTGAAGTGGCAGACAAACGGCTGGAAGACAGCAGGCAAGAAGCCTGTAGAAAACAGGGATCTGTGGGAGGCTCTCCTTCCGTTTCTCGAGGAGCACGAAATCAGTTTCTTCCGCGTCAAGGGTCATGTGAACCTGAACAGCAAGTTGACGGATTTCGAGAAGCTCTACGAAAAGTTCTGCGAGTGGAACGGCAGGCAGTTCTCGTACGAGGAGTTTGAGTATATAACCGAAAAAAACAACCGGGCGGATGAGCTCGCAAATATAGGTATAGACGAAATAAGGCAGCCATAAGGCTGCCTTTGATATTTAGTTGGATTACATGTTTTCGAACTTCTTGGTCGCGTCCAGATACTTCTGCAGGGTCCCGAGATGCACATAGTAGTAAGAGAATCGGTCCTGCTTTTTGACTTGCAAAAGCCCGGCGTCCGCCAGCATCTTCACGTGCTGGGAAATCGTCGCCTGAGAGTAGTTGAACTCCTTGACCAGATCCTTGTTGCAGACCGGCGTTCTCGTCTTGTTCTGCAGCATGATGTATCTGAAGATTTTGATCCTTGCGGGATGTGCCAGGGCATCTGAGATCTGTGCGATCAGCAGAATGTCCTTTTCTTTTAACTCATCGATATCTTTTCTAAGTCTCATTTTGTCGGTCTCTTCCTTTCTATAATTCCATCTATAATCCAAGTGCATTCCTGTTTTCGTCTATGAAGCGGATAACTTCGCCGGCCATGAAAGCGTGCCCGTCCGGCATCGGATGAACGCCATCGAAGTATACGAGGTCTATGTCATCAAAAGCCTTTGCATATTCATCGAAGGCCCTGTTCATGTCGGCATACAGACGTCCGGAGCTGCGGATCAGTTCCGAGAAATCGTTGACATCGCGATTCACCGCATCATAGGAGATACCGAATCCCGACATCCACATACACTCCGCCTTTCCTGCATCGACGAAGAGCGGCGTCATATAGATTGGCGTGATGCCGCGTGCTTCTGCCGCCTCCGCAAGTTCCTGCAGATTCGCAAAGGCTTTCTCTGGCGTTGCGTCGCGGTATATGAAGTCGTTGGTTCCTGTCATGAAGTAAACGCAGTCAGGATCTCCGGCGAGCACGTCGGCTTCAAACCTGCCGGCTATGCCGGCGGTAGTGTCGCCGTTTACGCCCTTGTTGATGATGTCGAAACCGGTGTTCTTGGCGAAGTCCGGCTGACCGATCACGGCCTCGGCATCTCCGCAGGAGAATGCGGTCTCCTCTCCTTTGAGGGCGCGTCGCAGGACGCTGACAAAGCTCTTGCCTTTGTTCCACGGATATCCTGCTACTATGCTGTTCCCTATGAATATGACCTTTTGTTTCATGATTGCCTCGCGTTGATATATCGTCTATTTGCAATGCTTATTGTACCACAAAAGGAGCACCTGAGAAAGAGGCAACAGGCACTCGTCACCGATAGATGCAAATATATTTGCATCGACGGGCGCATTGTGGTAAACTGTTGGGGAAGCGTTTGATGGTTCAGGAGACAAACTATGACAATGAGAGTAAAAGATTATCAGGCGATACTGAAGGTCGCGTCGGATGTTCTGGGCTACGCCATGCACATCGTAGACAGCGACGGAATCACCATCTTCTACAACAACGAGATGGCGAGTCTGGAGAAGACCAATGTGAGCGACGCGCTGGGCAAGCCGTTCAGGGAAGTCTTTGCGTCCATTCCGGAGGAGGAGAGCACGCTGACGGCGGCGCTGAAGGAGCGCAAGTCGACGCTGGCCACACAGCAGACGTATCTGAACGCTTACGGCAAGGAGATCACGACGGTCAATTCCACTGCGCCGATCATCGTTGACGGCAAAGTCGTTGCCGCCATCGAGGTTGCAAAGGATATCACCGACATCAAGGACATGAGCAACACGATCCTGGATCTGCGAAGCGGCATGCAGGCGTCAGGCGACGAGGAATCGCAGGCTGGAAGCAAGGAATCAAAGGGAATCAAGCAGTATCATTTTGACGATATCATCGGCAAAGACCAGGCGTTTGAGGAAATCCTCGCCCGTGCGAAAAAAGCCTCCAGAAATGACGTCACAGTCCTCATAAACGGTGAAACCGGAACGGGTAAGGAGCTTTTTGCACAGAGTATTCATTACGACGGATTGCGCAAAAACGGACCGTTTCTGGCGCAGAACTGCGCAGCCATTCCGGAGAGCCTTCTCGAGGGCATCCTCTTCGGAACGTCGACCGGCGGATTTACGGGCGCCGAAGACCGCGCGGGGCTGTTCGAACAGGCCAACGGGGGAACGCTCCTTCTCGACGAGGTCAGCGCCATGCCGATCGGTCTGCAAGGCAAGCTTTTGCGTGTCCTGCAGGAAGAGAATCTCAGGAGAGTCGGCGGCGATAAGGACATCCCGGTCGACGTTAGAATCATCGCGACCATCAACGAGCCGGTGGATAAGCTCATCGGGTCGGGCGCCCTCAGGAAGGACCTGTACTACCGACTGGGCATCGTAAACCTGAGTATCCCGCCGCTCAGAGACCGCAAGGGCGACATCCCGATTCTCGTCGAAGAGTTCCTGAAGGAGTACAACGAGCGTTTTGGCAAAGAAGTCTGGATGGTTTCCGACCAAGCCATGCAAAAGCTCATGGCACACGATTATCCGGGCAACATACGAGAACTGCAGAACATCATCATGAGCGCAGTTTCCATGGCGGACGACGAGCATGTACTGACGGAGGAGGATATCGAGATCGGCGGAGGTCAAAAGAGCGAGAATCCACAGATAAACGGCTTTGCAGCCGGCGATGAAACATTGGCAGAGTACCTCGAAGACATTGAAAAGACGCTGATCAACGAGCATCTCATGGCAAATGGCGGCAATGTATCCCAAACGGCCAGGGATCTTGGTATGCTGAGGCAGAATCTGCAGCACAAGATCAAAAAATACGGCATATAATAGGAATATAAATACACGAACACGGTTATAAAAACGCAAGGGCAAATATTTTTGCATGAAATGTGCAAGAATATTTGCTTTTTTGATGAAAACCGCTATCGCTGAGTAAAGCGAGAAAGACTAAAAGTGTGACAGTGCACGTTGAAATTTCAATACTTACAGCGGTTTAAAAATTAATTCCGCCGGCAAGCCTTTGTTGGCACACCAATTGCTTCTTTAATATGGTGTCTGCCGGTAAAACGGCTTCGCCGTAACGCGGCGGATATAGGATAGTTCATAATTAATGAATAATAAAATGAAAAGGAGAAACATTATGGAAAACGTAAAAGTAATCATTTGGGGCCTTGGTGCTATGGGCGGCGGAGTTGCTGACATGCTTCTGAGCAAGCAGGGCGTAGACATCGTAGGCGTTGCTGGTAGAGAGCACAAGCAGGGTCACTCAATGTATGAGTTTATCAAGACTGAAAAGGGCGACAGAGAAGACGTTATCATTAAGGCTCCAGAAGAAATCATCAAGCCTGGTGCTGCTGACATCGTAATCCTCTGCACAGACTCATTCACAAAGGAAGCTTTCCCAAGAATGAAGTTCATCTTGGAACAGGGAATCAACTGCATCACTTCAGCTGAAGAAATGGCTTATCCAAAGGCTCAGAACCCTGAGCTGGCAGAAGAGCTGGACAAGATCGCTAAGGAAAACGGCGTATCACTGCTGGGAACAGGCATCAACCCTGGTCACATCATGGACCTGCTCGTACTGGTTATGACTGGCTGCATGATCAACGTAGAACACGTTCTTTCAAGAAGAGTTAACTCACTGTCACCGTTCGGACCTGTTGTTATGCATGAGCAGGGCATCGGCGTTTCAGTAGAAGAGTTCAAGGAAAGAAAAGCTAACGGCACAATGTCAGGTCACGTTGGATTCGCAGAATCAGTTGGCATGATCGCTGAAGGTCTTGGCCTGAAGGTTGAGCAGTTCGCACAGGACATGAACCCAATCGTAACAGATGTTGACAGAAAGTCACCTTATGGCTTCGCAGCAGCTGGTTCATGCGCAGGCGTTGCTATGGAAGCTGACGCTACACTGTCAAACGGCATGAAGGTTAGAATGGAGCACCCACAGCAGATCGAGCCTGAACAGGTTGGCGTTCAGACTGGTGACTATGTAATCCTCGAAGGTACTCCAGCAGTTAACATGGTTAACAGCCCAGAGGTTGAAGGCGGACTCGGAACTATCGCAATGTGCGCTAACATGATTCCTCAGGTTATCAACGCTGAGCCTGGTCTGAAGACTATGATCGACCTGCCAATTCCTCGTTGCCTGATGGGTGATGTAAGAGACAGAATCGACCCAGCTAAGAAGATCGTTAAATAAGATTACTTACAGTTAGATAACAACATGAGGCACGGCTGGAATTTGCAGTACGTGCCTCATATTAACAAAGGAGATAAAAATGGCAAAAAAAGGCGATTGGGTACGCATCCACAGTATCGTACTGAAGGCTGAAGAAAGAACTGCTAAGCTTCCTGAAGATACAAAGAAATGCGACCTCGAACAGTGGACTAAGGGCTTCCTGCTCGCAGACGCTGAAATTGGTGACGAAGTAGAAGTGGAAACAGTAGTCGGCAGAATTGAAAAAGGCACGCTGATCGATGATTTCCCTTATTATGATCACAGCTATGGAAAGTTCGTTCCAGAGCTGATCGAAGTAGACAAGGTACTGAGAAAAGAAATGGCAGAAATAGGGGGTGAAAGATAATGGCACTGGCAAAAGATTATGCATCCGTAATGGGAAGATCCAATGACATCCAGAAGGACGCACTCGGTCTCGATTATGCTGAATTCGAAACTTCCCCTATCGCATTCGACTATGATAAGCTCATGACTTCAACCGGATACACTCTGGAAGAGGTTAACAGAGTTCAGAGCCAGTTCGGCGTAGGTAACACTCCGCTGCTGGAAGCAAGAAACATCACAAAGCTGGCTCGTAAGTATGCAAAGCCTGGTTATGGCGCAAGAATCTTCATCAAGGATGAAGCTGCTAACCCATCAGGCTCATTCAAGGACAGACGTGCTGCTTGCGCAGTATACCACGCAAAGAAGCTGGGATACAAAGGCGTTATGGCTGCAACTTCCGGTAACTACGGTGCTGCAGTAGCATCACAGGCTGCTATTCAGGGCCTCAAGTGCATCATCGTTCAGGAATGCTACGACTCACACGGCGTAGGACAGCCTGAAATCGTTGAGAAGGCTCGTAAGTGCGAAGCTCTGGGAGCAGAGGTCGTACAGCTGACAGTAGGACCTGAACTGTTCTACTCCTTCCTGTCAATCCTGGAAGACACCGGTTACTTCAATGCATCCCTGTACTCACCATTTGGTATCGCTGGCGTTGATACTCTGGGATACGAAATCGTAATGCAGTGCAGAGAAAAGCTGGGTAAGGATCCGGATATGGTAGTTTGCACAACTGCAGGCGGCGGTATGACAACAGGTACTGCTCGTGGCGTAAGAATGGCTGGCTGCGATGCTGAAATCGTAGGCGCATCCATCGACCTGAGCGGACTTTCAATGGCATCAGACATTGACTTCAACAAGAAGTCATGTACAACTGGTCATACTGGATTCGGCGTTCCTTACGCAACTGACCCTGACCACAGTGACGTTCCAAGATCAGCAGCAAGACCGCTGAGATACATGGACAGATATGTAACGATCACTCAGGGCGAAATCATGGAAATGACTGAAATGCTGGCACAGCTGGAAGGTATCGAGAGAGGACCTGCAGGACAGACTTCACTGGCTGCTGCATTCTCACTTGCTCAGGATCTTCCAGAAGATGCTATCCTGGTTGTTTCAGAAACTGAGTACACCGGCGCTGGTAAGCACGTACAGCCGCAGCTCTGGTTTGCTAAGGAAAACGGCATTGAGGTAAAACTCGGCGACCCTAAGGACGAGGTTCCTGGTAAGAGCGTAGTTCTGCCATCAAGCCCTGCACTGTTCCAGTACAAGGAAGCTGACATCGACCACTTCAGACAGTCCCTCATCAAGAAGGCTGTTAAGAAGGCAGGCGTTAAGCCGTCAGATTCAGACCTTGAATTCCTGGCAGTAGAAACTAAGACAGACGTTGAATTCGTTAAGAAGACTCTGGAAGAAAACGGACTTCTGTAAGACGAGTTACTCACTGTAAGGCTTAAGATAATATACAGTCGGCGGACGGAGCCCACGCTTCGTCTGCCGCTGATAAGCTTAAAAAGCCTATCGCAATAACACTAAAAATAGGAGAAAAAGGATGAAAAGAGAAGACGATTTTGCAGAACGCAGAAAACACATCGCTAATCTGACAGACGAAGAACTGTACAACAGATTCTGGGAATTAACTGACCAGATCGTTGATCCTCTGCTTGAACTGGGCAGAAAGAACACAACTCCTTCAGTTGAAAGAGCCGTTCTCCTGAGAATGGGCGTATCCTCACTGGATACTCAGAAGGTTGTTGAAGGCTGCATGGACAGAGGTCTCATGGGACACGGAGCTGGCCACGTAGTTTACAAGGTAATGAAGGCACACGACCTCTCAGCAAAGGAAGCAGCTGAAAAGCTGGTTGCCGGCGAATACTGGGACGAAGTAGTAGCGAGTTTCAAGTAAGGAGGTAACAGCATGTCAGATTTCAAATTAGAACCTAATGAAAAGTTAAACATAAAAGAGATCCTGAAGGACCTCGATAAGTATGAACCGAGAAGAAGAGGCTGGCACTGGAGAGAGCCGGATCCTGGCTGCAAGCTTGGACCTTTCGAATATCATGATTGTTCAAAGCCTCTGAAGAACAGCGTAGGACTTCCTCCTGCAAAGTACTTCGAAGATGCTGACCCACAGCCAATGCCAGTTATCACTACTGAAATCGCTTCCGGTAGATTCGAAGACGATATCAGAAGAATGAGAATGGGCGCATGGCACGGTGCTGACCACCTGATGGTAATCAGACACATGGGACAGTCTCACATCGACGGTCTGATGGAAGGTACTCCGCAGGGTATCGGCGGTGTTCCTATCACTCGTAAGCAGGTTAGAGCACAGAGAAAAGCCTGCGATATCATCGAAGACGAAGTTGGTCGTCCGATCAACTATCACTCATACGTATCTGGCGTTGCCGGCCCGGACGTAGCTGTTATGTTCGCTGAAGAAGGCGTAAACGGCGCTCACCAGGACCCTCAGTACAACGTTCTGTACAGAGACATCAACGCAATCAGATCATTCGTAGACGCTTGCGAATCCAAGAAAATCATGGCTTGGGCAGGAATGCTTCAGATCGACGGAGCACACAACGCAAACGCTACAGCAAGAGATGCATGGAAGGTTATGCCTGAGCTGATCGTTCAGCACTCCATCAACTCAAGATTCTCAGAGAAGGTTGGCATCAGCCCAGACCTGATCTCACTTTCAACAGTACCGCCAACAGCAGTACCTGGACCGCTCATGTACTACGACCTGCCATATGCAGTCGCACTGAGAGACATCTGCGGAAGATATAAGATGAGATGTCAGCAGAACACGAAGTACATCTGCTCCTCAGCAAGAGAAGCTACAGTAACTCACGTTCTGGACATGTTCATTTCAAAGCTGACTTCAGTAGACATCCAGTCAACAATCACTCCTGACGAAGGAAGAAACGTTCCTTGGCACATCTACAACATCGAAGCCTGCGACAATGCTAAGCAGACTCTGATCGGTATGGACGGCCTCATGGAAATGGTTGAACTGAAGAAGGATGGTCCGCTGAGGGAGAACGCACGAGAGATCAAGGAAAGAGCTCTCCTGTTCATGGAAGAAATGGTAGAAGCAGGCGGATACTTCAACGCAGTTGAAGAAGGATTCTTCGTTGACTCCGGTAAGTATCCTGAAAGAAACGGCGACGGTATCGCTCGTAAGCTGGACGGCGGCGTAGGCTATGGATATATCTTCGAAAGAGAAGATGACTACATGGCTCCTGTAACTGCTCACTTCGGATACAACAACGTTGAACAGTACGGCGGAGATCCTGCAGATCCTGCAGCACTGATCGGCGGATGTACATTTGAAGACAGAAGCAAGATCGTTTACATCGACGAACTCGACGACGAAGACAATGTTAACGTAAGACTCGAGAAGGTTGCTAAGTACCACAATGGCGAAGCGATCATCCCAGAAGTTGAATGGTGCGGAGACGGCACGATCATGCTGACTATGTGTATCCCTACACACACAAGAGCTGCAGAAGCAGTTGCTCTTGAGATCGGTCACAGGCTCGGTCTGGACGAACCGGTTGTAATCAGTAAGGAAGTTCTCCACCCTGCAGAAGGAACAAGAATCGAAATGAAGGGCAAGGTTCCGTTCGATATCGATCCTTCAACTCTCGAGATTCCAGCTCCACCACATCACCAGTCAGATGCAGTTCTCTACAAAGAGTTCGAAGAGCATCCAATGGTAGTTGTATGCGGAACAGTTGGAAACGACGAGCACTCCGTAGGACTTCGTGAGATCATCAACATCAAGCACGGCGGAATCGAGAAGTGGGGCGTTAAGGTTAACTACCTCGGAACTTCCGTACCTGTTGAGAAACTTGTTGACGCTGCTGTAGAACTGAACGCTAATGCTATCCTGGCATCAACGATCATTTCACATGACAACGTTCACTACAAGAACATGAAGAGAATCAACGAGCTCGCAATCGAAAAGGGTATCCGCGACAAGGTTATCATCGCAGCAGGCGGAACGCAGGTTATTCCTGAAGAAGCTAGAGAAACCGGTATCGACGAAGGTTTCGGAAGAGACTCACACGGTATCGATGTTGCTACATTCCTCTGCGAAGAAGCAATGAGAAGACGTGGCGAAGAACCACCTGCAGTAGAAGGCGAATAATCCGCGGAGCGGGTTATAGGTTTCGAGCGAAGCGAGGCTAATTTGAGCTTTGGGGCCGGCCGGATGGCCGGCCCTATTTTTACTCCGAGGCCAGCTTGATGACGAGACTTGTGCCGGCAAGCCTTTGCAGGAGCAAAAGCCTGCCTAACGAAAGCTTTTTCTTACAAATCACCTGCAAAACCCCAACAATCATTGACATATATTTCCAGTTGTTGTAGTTTTTAGTCAATCAACCGAAAAACTACAAAGCGGACACAAGACTTGCCACCAAAACCGGCAAATATGTGACCTCATTTGTAGTTTTGGCGGACAAAAGGGAAATGCTACAAGATAATAGATCAATTATTGGAGCATTCCTCAAGCAAAGAAGAAAACTACAAATTGGAGGG
>JAFRVY010000113.1 GCA_017438285.1 Bacillota bacterium | reverse complement strand
TTTCTCTGTCTTATTCCTGATATGACCATATAACACGTTGCCATTAGTATGATTAAAACTACTATCGCAATTATTCCCGTTATACCCATTCTTACCTCCACAGATTCCGTTTCAGCCCTGACATCTAAATAACCGACTCAACCCCCGACATCTAAACAGCCCACTCAACCCTACCGTTTCTAACATCTAAATGACGCACTCAACCCCTGACATCTAAATGGCCTACTCAACCCTGCGGCAAAATGAGCTGTAGATAAGTTCCCGTCGAGCGTTTTTTGAGCTTCCTGAGTGACCGACTCGATAGGCGCTAATTTCATAAACCGCTTGTTTTCAAGCCTTTCAGTGCCTCTTATGTGTTTGCTTTAGACATCAATACTACGCACTCCACATGCCTTGAGACAACGGCATGAATAAAAAGGCACATATTCACGCTGTTGTCTCGACCCTCGACGTATAGAATATGCCGTTGACCAGTTGAGTCAGGATACCCGGATTTTTTTCATTTTCTCGCCAAACCGGAATTTGTCAATTAAACATCTTGATTGTCATATGGTAATTGTTTACTAAGATAAGTTGCATAACATAACAGTATAACAAACTGAATTACACCGAGAATCACATTCATCTGCGAAGAGCCATCAATACTGATAAATGAGCAGAAATCATGTAAGGTGTGCACCGCAATACATGACCATATACTTTTACCTATGATGAAAACAAAAGAAATTACTATCCCATATAAAAAAGCAAAACATATCTGTAAAATTGTTTCTGTTATTCCCGCACCACCCATAACATTCATCAGATGGCATATCGCAAACAAAGTGGATGAAACAACTACTGCCTTTTTAACGCTTTCATCTATCCATATCCTACAGATAATTCCACGAAAATAGATTTCTTCCGCAAAACCTATGGCGAGTGTAAAAATCAGGTTTGCAAAAATAAAACTTGCCCCTTTGTTTGTATCAATTCCACACATAAAGTGAGATATAGCAATTACAATCAACGGTATATAGAAAAACACTCTTTTGGAGGATTTTGCCATAGGTTTGCAAAATCCAAGTAAGGATAAATCTCTATTTCTCTTCAAATAAAAAACAATTGTAGCAATAACCAATAGCCATATCACAGTGGCCCTGACTAATATGGATTTAAGTCCTTCCATATTAGTCATCATGACGATTGCTCCCTGTGTGAAAAAGAAAAGTAGAAGAACCACCATCGCTATAACGGTTATAAATACTTTGCTTTTTTTCATTTTGCCACCTCAAACAACGATTTGTTTATTTCCTCGTCATCAATACCACCGTCTCTACATGCCCTGTGTGCGGGAACATGTCCACGGGGGTCGCCTCTTCAAGTTTATAGCCGTAGTCCATCAGGATCTTGATATCGCGTCCCAGCGTTGCCGGATCGCATGACACGTAGACGATATGCTCTGCGCCTGTTCCTCCGGCCTTTGCGATAGCCTCTAGAAGTTCCGGTCTGCAGCCGGCTCTCGGCGGATCCAGGATCGCGATCGTTCCGCGCCCTGATAGATCTCCCGATTCTTCCAGCACATGGCCGATTTCCTCCTCGGCTTTGCCGCACACATAGAATGCATTGACGACTCCATTTATTACAGCGTTGCGGTTTGCATCGACAACAGCATCGCGTACAACTTCGATTCCAACTACTTTTTCCGCAAGGTCAGCCACGCAAAGGCCTATGGTTCCGACCCCGCAGTAAAGATCAAGTATCAAAGGCTTTCCGTCAGCATCCTCTGCGTTGTCTGCAATGGCCTTGCTGCAATAGTCCCGAACCACTCCGTAAAGCCTTTGCATCTGCGCTGTATTCACCTGATAAAATGATTCGGGTGATATTTCAAACTGCATCACAGGTCCGTCAGGCAGCGTCATCTCGTCTACGATCGTGTTGCTGCCTGCGAGGATCATCGTGTCGTATCGCTTCGGTCCGTGATAACCTTTGTCGCTCTTTTTCTCCCACCGAAGGGCTACGCACTCCAATGTGAACGCCGGCTCGCCGTCATCATAAGAGCCGAGATTGTAAATCGCTTCATCCAGCAGATCGATGAGCAGATCTGCCTGCGGCATCATACGCTCGATAGCGCCTTTGTCGACGATATCGTAAACGATCATGACCTGACCGGTTCCGAAAGCCGTTTTGACGGTCATGCCCGTGAACCAGCCTTTGGTCTGCAGGATGAATTCCTTCGTCGCCATGGCGGCGGCAGCCACGGTCAAAGGCTGCAGATAGCAATCGCTGCAATCGATCACATCGTTGCTCTTCGCCTTATTGAAACCGATCAGCGTCTCATGTTTGCTGTGCGAGATCGCCATCGTGGCTTTGTTTCTGTATCTAAACGGCCCGTCGCCGTCGTTGTCATCATCACGCATGCCGATGATCGAGTGAAATACCGGTCCGTTAGCCGCTGCACCATCTTGGTCAGCCGCCGCGAACTTCACTCCCGCCAGGCGCTCCAGTTTGCTGCAGACCTGGTTCTCTTTGATCTCCAGCTGCTTTTCATACTGCAAGATTCCCAGCGGGCATCCGCCGCAGATCCGGCAGTCGAACTCTCTGTTGCGGAACGGTGATTCTTCCTCAATCTCTTCCAGTATGGAGAAGGCATAGTTCTTTTTCACCTTCGTCAGCGTCGCCTTGACCTTATCGCCAACGACGGCATGCGGCACAAACACGACAAAACCATCCTCGGTCTTGCCGATGCCCTGCCCTTCGCTGCTCATGTCTTCAATTGTAAGTTCAACCAGTTGTCCTTTTTCCATCTTTATAATCCTTTCGCGATTTCCGCGATTTTTCTCAGTCTGTTGTTGACGCCCGATTTGCTTAGCGGCGGCTGCATGATCCTTCCCAGCTCCTCGATGCCTATATCAGGATTGTCGAGGCGAGCCTTTGCGACTTCCTGAAGCTTCGGGGAGAGATAGTCCAATCCGCGCTTTTCGATGATCTTATTGATGCTGTCGATCTGGGCGCTGGCGGCCTTGACTGCCTTGTCTACGTTGGCCAGGTCCAGGTTTTCCGCCCTGTGCGCCTGGGACATGAGGTCCTTTCGCATGATCACATCGAGAAAGTCGAAGTACTGCTTCGATGCTCCCATGATCGCCAGTGTATCCGCGATCTGCTCACGGGCTTTCAGATAGACGCCGTAGCCCTTCTTGCGCTGCACCGTCTTCGCAGTGATGTCCACGAAGGTGTTCATCAGTCTGCGCAGGTCTCTGGCCTGATTTTCGGTGTTGGCGATGATTTCAAGATGATAGCCCTTGTCCGGTGAATTGACCGTACCCTTGGCGAGAAACGCACCTCTGAGAAAGGCCTTCCTGCAGCACTTGGTCTTGATCAGCCCGTCGTAGATTCCGTCACTGATGGCGTTCATGCCGCCGCGGACGATGAGGATCCCCGCTTCACGCAGGATCATCTCGCTGTTGTTCTCAGGTCCGATGGTCAGCGCATATTCTTTGGCTTTTGTTCCTTTTGAATTGCGCACAAAGCCCTCGCTCCTGCCGACTTCGATATCGATATCCACGCCGAAGTAGTTCTTGATCAAGGTCTTGTAGTGGCGCACGATAGCCAGATTCGGCGTCGTCATAACGATCTTGAACTTGCCCAGTCCAGCCAGACCGATACTCCCGGCGAAACGCATGAACCCGGCGATTTCCGCCAGCTCACAACAGGTTTTCTCCGGCGTGATTCTTGCCAGTTCGTTTTTTGTTTCCGTTGCAAAAGACATATTCGACCCTCATTGTCTACACGCATTTTGGTGTGTTCTGCATAATGTGAAAAAAAGAGGCAAAGAGAAACCTCTCTGCCTCTTTCAGTTGCGTTTTTATCTTTCCGGTACAGGAATGCTCAGGATTCTTCTTGCTTCATCCGGAGTAGCGACTTCTCTGCCGAGCAGTTTCGCCAGTTGAACGACTCTTTCTACCATTTCGCCGTTGCTCTTGGCCAGAACGCCCTTTTCCATGTAAAGGTTGTCCTCGAAACCGATTCTGCAGTGTCCGCCCATGATGATGGATGCTGCAGCGATCTTGAATGCGTCTCTGCCGATAGCGCAGCCTGTCCATGTGCATCCCGGAGGAACGGAATCAACGCAGAATGCCAGGTCTCTTACTGTTGCGCTCATCTGTACGCCCAGTACGAAGTCGAAGTGCATTGGCATATCCAGGTAGCCCTTGCGGCCGGCAGTCTTAAGCACGATGTCCAGCATGCCCTTGTCGAAGCATTCCAGTTCAGGCTTCATGCCCTTTTCCTGCATAGTCTTTGCAAAATTAATGATTGTATTGTCTGTATTGACGAAGATCTCGTCGCCGCCGAAGTTGCATGTTCCGCAGTCCAGAGTAACAAACTCAGGTGTCGGAGTTACATTCGTTGAATCCAGTCTTTCTTCGTCTGTCATACCTACGGCTCCGCCTGTTGACGGCTGGATAATGACGTCCGGACATTCCTTGTAGATTGCATCCATGCATTCCTGGAATCTTGCGCGGCTCTGTGTAGGAGTTCCATCATCTTCTCTTACGTGGAGATGGATAACAGCAGCGCCTGCGTCGTAAGCTGACTTAGCTTCTCTTACGATTTCCTCTACAGTGTACGGAACTGCCGGGTTATGTTCCTTCGTTACTTCTGCTCCGCAAATGCAAGCGGCAATGATCAGTTTTTCCATGTGTTTCTTTCTTCCTTTCTCTAAAATCAGTTCGATCTAACTTAAATATTTTAACACTATAAGTCTCTGTGTTCAAGAGTCGTTCTTTTTCCACGTTCGCTTAAGCGACGCTGCAGCTCGTTGGCCAGTGTGACGGATCTGTGGTGTCCGCCGGTGCAGCCGAAACATACGCTCAGGCTGTATTTGCCTTCATTCATGTAATACGGGATCAGCTGTATGATCATGTCCTCGATCTTGTCCATGAACTGCTGCGTAATGTCGTGTTTCATCACGTAATCGCGAACCTTCTTGTTATTGCCCGTAAGATTCTTAAGCGATTTGACGTAAAACGGATTCGGTATGAATCTGGCATCAAACACCATATCTGCCGAAACCGGCATGCCGTTCTTATATCCAAAGGACATGATGTTGATGGTAAATACTCTCTTATCCTGCTCTGAAGACACGAGGTTGCTGATCTCCGCCGCCATCTGCGATGCCTTCAAATTGGATGTATCGATAATAAAGTCAGCTTCTTTCCGGAGTTCCTCAAGGCGCTTTTTCTCACGGCGAACGCCTTTGAGAGCACTTTCTCCTTCCGCAAGCGGATGGGCTCGTCTTGTCTCGCTGTATCGTCTCGCAAGCACTCTTTCGGTCGCTTCCAGATAAAGTATCTTGTAATCGATCTCTTCCTTCTTGAGGTCCTCCAGCGCATCCTTCAGGTCATCGAACAAAACCCCGCCCCTAACGTCTATGACGAAGGCGGCCCTGTCGATTCCCTTACCGTTTGCTGCTAGTTCGATAAAGCTCTTGATCAATGCAGGCGGCATATTGTCGACGCAGTAATATCCCATATCTTCCAGGCAGTCTATCGCCTGGGTCTTGCCTGCTCCCGAAAGTCCGGTAACGATAATTACCTTCATATCTCTTTCCTCCGTATATTCACGATCCTGTCAGGATCCAGTCCAGCATCGAGGGCTCGCTTCAGCCCCGGTTTGAACGCTCCGACCGCTTCAGGGATGTGCGCGTCACTGCTGATGATGAACTTCGCGTCAGGATTTTGCATGGCGATCTTGATCTCGTCTGTCGTCAGATGATTGTGACGGCAGTTGATTTCCATGAGCGTGTCGGTCTCGACACAGACTCTGGTTATTTCTTCTATGTCGAACGGCCCCTTGTCGCCCGGATGGGTCAATATGGCTAGATTGTTCTTTCGCAGAGCGTTGACGATCATCTCTGTATTCTTCTTTTTCAGTGACTCTTCACCCGCTTTGATGCCGTGGCACCACATCCAGTTTCTGACGGATCCGCAGCCAAAGAGACCGAAGTGGAATCCGGCAATGACGAAATCGAACTCGTCGAACTCTTCCGGTTTCACGTCCAGTCCGTTGCCTTCATAAACGGTGTTTGCCTCAACGCTCATCTTGACGTTCATTTTCGGGAACTTGACGTTCATCTTCTCGATGTCCCGCTTCATATTCGGGAAGTCGTTCCTGTTGACGCCATAAAAGAGATGTCCGGGGCCGTGATCGGAGATCGCAATATATTCCAGATTCTTGGCGACCGCAACTCTGACATTGTCTTCGACGGAACCCTTTCCGTGTGAATATGTGGTGTGGGTGTGCAGGTCATAGATCATCTCAAAGTCATCGACCGTCAGCGGATCACCGCCGATGATCCTGACCTCCGGTTCCAGCTTGACGCCGAACTGTTCGAAAACGCAGGCCTGCACCAATTCCATCAGACGAGTGATGTCCGTGGCTGTCGCGCCGCCCTTGTTGATGATAAAGCCGCTGTGGAGCGTGGATACTTCCGCGCCTCCCACGCAAAGGCCTTTGCATCCGGCGTCCTGTATCAGCTTGCCGGCGAAATAGCCTTCCGGTCTCTTGAAGGTGCTTCCCGCGCTTGGATACTGGACCGGCTGCTTCTCGTTCCGCTTTGCCGCAAGTTCCGCCATTTCGGCTCTGATATCGGCTTCGATGCCTTCTTCGAGTTCGAGTACCGCCTCCACGACGATGTCTCCCGTCTCGTGAAGCGCTGTATG
The DNA here is from genome assembly GCA_017438285.1 of Bacillota bacterium. Taxonomy (GTDB): domain Bacteria; phylum Bacillota; class Clostridia; order Peptostreptococcales; family Anaerovoracaceae; genus Lentihominibacter. The sequence continues at coordinate 1,747 of JAFRVY010000113.1, read as the reverse complement.
TCTATAAGACATGTCCAGTTCCGCTGGGGTCATGTCCCTGACAGTGCCGCCGTCCTTCGTGATGACCGTGACCTGTTTCAGTATGTTTTTGATCTCTCCGCCATAGGCACCCGCGTTCATGAACACGGCGCCTCCCATGCTCCCCGGAATTCCCGAAGCGAATTCGAATCCCGTGAGGCTTTCGGAAGCTGCAGTCTTTGCAATGACCGAAAGAAGCGCTCCGGCGCCACAGATGAGACAGTTTCCTTCTCTCTTTACGTAGTCAAAGGCGCTGCCGATCCTGACGATGACGCCTCTGTATCCTTCGTCTTTAACTAAAACATTCGTGCCGTTGCCGAGGACCATATACCTGCACTCCTCTTCGTTGAGCAGGGCAAGCACTTTCTTCAGTTCCTCGATGTTCTGCGGCTCGACAAGCAGGGCGGCCTTTCCGCCCGCCTTGAATGATGTGTACCTTGACATGTCCGCATCCGGCACGATGTGTTCATTTGCTATGATGTTATTCAGTCGTTCCCTTATCTTCATGATCCTCATATTCCACAAGCGTAGCTTCCATGACTGTGTGACCGTTCTCTTCCGCCTGCTTGATCTCTTCTTCCGTCAGTTCTTCTATCTTGCTTTCGTTAACGTTCTCAATATCTCCCTTTTCTTCGGCTTTTTTCACCCTCTTGCCGAATCTCTTTTTCTTCTTCTTGGTATTGACTCTGTATTTGTCGACTTTGTAGTCGTTTACGTCAGTAGAAAATCCCTTCTTAGTAAGTCTCTTGTTGAGCGCTCTTGACGTATATGCGTAGAGAACTGCAAATACCGGAACGCCCAAAACCATACCGATCGGGCCGAACAGTCCGCCGCCGACGAGGATGGCGAAAAGTACCCAGAAGCTTGCAAGTCCTGTCGTCTCGCCCAGGATCTTAGGTCCGAGCACATTTCCATCGAACTGCTGGAGTACGATGATCAGAATCAGGAAATACAGGCTGTGCATCGGGTTGACCATGAGCAGCAGCAGCGCCGATGGAATCGCTCCGATGAACGGGCCGAAAAACGGTATGATGTTAGTGATCGCGATAACACAGCTGATCAGCAGTGAATACTCGAGCCCCAGTATCGACATTGCGATGAAGCAGATGATGCCGATAATGATGGAATCGATGATCTTGCCGCTGATGAATCCGCCGAAGGTCTTGTTGGTAAAATCAGCACCTTCCAGAATCTCATTTGCAGTGTCTTCCTTGAAGGTTGCGAAGATGATCTTCTTTGACTGTGCACCGAGCGTATCCTTGATGTTCAGGAAGTAAACACAGACGATGATTCCGATGATGAAATTCAGTACAACACCGAGTGCACCGAGAACCCTGGTGGATATGCCTGCTGCAATGGATCCGGTCTGCGGCAGGAGTGTATTCTTAGCGAAGTCCAGTGCGCTGTCTGTAAATGTACTGATCCAGTCGTCGATGGTATCCTTGGCAACCGGCAGTTTCGCGAACTTGATATCGATCCAGCTGGTGAACTGCTTCATTGCTGCCGGGAAGGCGTCAACGATCTTGACGATACTGTCGATCAATCCAGGGATGATCATCCAGAGGACGCCTGAGATGACGATGAGGATGATAGCGATGGAAATGATCGAGCCGATGGCCTTTGAGAAGGTCATATCATGCTTGAACTTGTATTTGCCGCGATTCATCAGCGTATAGGACTTGTTGACTGTCAGATTGTAAATCGGACAGAGGAGATATGCCATGACGAG
>JAFRVY010000112.1 GCA_017438285.1 Bacillota bacterium | reverse complement strand
CTCGAAATAAACGCCTCCGACTGTCTCGGATGCGGTCACTGCGACGCAAGATGTCCGTTTGGTGTTGCACAGAGCAATAGAATGCAGGAAATCAGAACATATTTTAGAGGGTGATTTAGAGATGATTAAAAAAGTGATTACAGTGACTTTGATTCTGGCCTTTGCGCTATTCGCAGCCGGATGCGGCGCGACAGAGCAGGCGGAAGGACAAAGCACTGAGCAAACTGTTTCAGAATCAGAAACACAGGGAGAAACAACGGAAATGAAACTGTTCATCGGAGAGGAAAAAGTAACGGTCGACTGGGCGAACAATGATGCCGTCGCAGCATTAAGAGAGGAAGTAAAGAAACAGCCCCTCGCGATCGATATGTCCATGTACGATGATTTCGAGCAGGTCGGCGAGCTTGGAATGAGTCTGCCCGCAGAAGACGAACAGATTACAACAAAGGCCGGAGACATCATGCTGTATTCCGGGGACAATATCGTTGTGTTTTATGGATCCAACACATGGTCCTATACGCCTTTAGGTAAAATTACAGACAAGTCGCCGGAAGAAATGGCGGAGCTTCTCGGCCAGGGCGATGTAACAATTACAATAAATCAGGAATAAACTACGGAATAATCAATCAGTGAAAACGATACTTAACATTTTCAAAAGTGACATACGTGCGATTACGAAGTACATCTTCGTGCTCATCATTGTCATCGCGTTAGGGACACTACCGTCGCTGTACGCGTGGATCAATATCTACGCGAACTGGGACCCATATTCCGAAACGGGCAATGTCGAGGTGGCGCTGGCATCCAGAGATTCGGGAATCGACCTGAAGGACGGACGACATGTGAACAGCGCCGACGAGGTGATTGCAGACGTAAAAGACGATGAGAAAATCGCGTACAGGCCGCTGGACGATCCGAAGGAAGCAGTTGAGGGAGTCCAGTCCGGCAGGTTTTATGCTGCCATCATTTTTGAAGATGGGTTTACCTATGACATGCACCACTTCGAAGAAGCCATCGGAGACAGACATCCGAAGATCACATACTACACGAACATCAAAAAGAACCCTGTCGCCAGCAAGATTACCGATGGCGTCGCAGAAAGCCTTCTCGCTGACATCAACTCGAAGTATCTGAGGAGCATGCTCGACCAGTACTTTGGCGACGCGGATGATGCCCTTGATCAGCTGGATACAGAAGAAGCTGTAGACACAGCCATCGAGCAGCTGATTGCGACCAGAGACGCGATCCATGATTACAATTCAGCCATCGGCCAGATTAAGTCGACTAAGAGCGATGTGAAACAGATCTTAAAGAACGCGCAGAAGAACCTGGACAAAGGCCAGAGCAAAAGCGATGCGAATATCTCAAAGGCAGACAAGGCGCTGGATAATGCCATTAAGACGATACAGAGCGTGTTGGATACCATTAACAGCGAAACGGGAAAACTTGAGACCGCAATCGATGATCTGAAACAGATACTTGAAGATTCCCATGGAATCGATAAGGAGGCGGCCCTCGAGCAGACAGACCGCGTGCTTACGATACTTGAAAATCTGAGGGCGATGCTTCCGGAAGATCCGCAGACTACTGCAGGACGTGTCTCAGCGGATGCGATGGACATGATGATATCAAATGCGGAGCACATCAAAACCCTTCTTAAAAGCGACAATCCGCCTGAATCCGAACTCATCTCAGATGCGGAGGCTTTGCAGGAGATGCTGGATGATGACCTGATTCCAAGTCTGAAACTGATGCTGTCCGATATCGAACAGGCCCTTGAGAGAACCAAGTCGATTCTGAATTCTGCAGGGGATGTTCTGGACGACATAGATCCAGTCATAAGCGGCGCCGGCTCTACCATAGGCAGCCTGGATTCAACTCTGGGAGGCATGCAGGCGACCCTCGGTCCTTTGGAGACGAAGCTGGATGACATTATCGCGGAGGTTCAAAGCGCCAAGAACAGCGATAAGGCCAGCGTACTGGCGAAACTTCTCGGCAGGGATGCGGAAGAGTACAGCTCCTTCTTTGCCAATCTCGTGGAAGTGGAATCCCACGAACTCTACAAGCCGGTTTCATACGGTGCGGCTATGACGCCGTTCTATTCCATCATCGCGCTGTGGGTCGGCGGAGTCATGCTGGTTACCCTGATGAACTGCAACGTGGACAGGAGAAAGTTCCCGCAGATCACGGAAACGCAGGGCTTCTTCGGAAGATATCTTATTTTCTTCCTGATCGGACAGATCCAGGCCGCTGTTATAGTAGCAGGGGATATTTTCCTGCTGCACTGCAGCCCTGTGCACCCATGGCTCATGTGGCTTGCCGCGTCAGTGACCAGTATGGTATTCGTAGCTTTGATATATGCGCTGACCCTCGCCTTCGGAGATATCGGCCGGGCGGCTGTTATCGTAATTATGATGATACAGATCGCAGGATCCAGCGGAACATATCCAATAGAGATCCTGCCGGACATATTCGAAAAGATATTCCTGTTCTTCCCATTCCCATATGCAATCAACGCTATGCGTGAAGCGATCTGCGGAATGTACAAATATGATTTCATCATTTATCTTGCGCAGCTGATGGTATTCTTCCTGTGCGCCGTCGCAATCGGCATATTTATCAGGAAGCCGTTCAGCGGCGTGAAGCAGTTCATGTACGATAAAATGAAAGAAACGGAGGTGATGTAATGGCGCAAAACCAAGATAACCGTTACAAAAACCTCAGTTTATACGCACACGAACTGCATGAAAAGAATAAGAAACGCGTAAAAGTCAGCGGCATCGTATTGGTCCTGCTCCCTGTTGTACTGGGCCTGATAAGATGGCTGACGGATAGTGACAAGACCGTATTTCTCTTCATCTGGGTGCTGTGCATGTTTGCAGTTGCAGCTTACCTGGTCAGTGTAGAGTATCTGGATCACGTTCTTCAGCGCAAGCTAAAGGAACTGACAGACGGTGACGAAGAGTTCGACAGCCTGCTTGACGGCGAGGAACTCGTTACCCGGATAGCGCGGCGGAAGGAGGTAGACGAATGAGAAACGTTCTGAACATCATCGTCCATGACTTCAAACGCCTGACTTCCAGCGTCGTTGCGCTCGTTATCCTCATGGGAATCATCGTGGTTCCTTGTCTCTTTGCGTGGTTCAATTCTTTGTCCAACGACGATCCGTTCAAACCCCAATCGACAGGCAGGATTCCTGTTGCTGTCGTTTCAGAGGACGAAGGAACGGAAATGATCGGCATGAACATCAATGTTGGTGAGAAATTCATCGACGCGGTGAACGGCAACGATATGATTGGATGGGACATCCTTAAGAACAAAGAAAAAGCCATTGAAGGCGTCTATGCGGGAGATTATTACGCTGCCGTCATAGTTCCTGAGGATTTCAGCGAGAACGTGCTGAGTTTTTCCAAGGGAGAAATGAAGCATCCGAAGATCATATTCTATGAAAATGAGAAAAAGAACGCTATCGCACCGAAGATTACCGGCAAAGTCAGGGAAGTCCTGGAGCAGGAAATCGACCGGGCATTTGTCGATACTATAGGAAGCTACATCACAGAGGCAGCGAACGCTGCAAAGGCAGCAGGTCTGGATCCGGAGGACGCCTTCGGTGATTTAAGCGACAGGATGACGGATCTGAGCGCGGACCTTGAGAGTGCGCTTGTCATGATCAGAGGAGCGGCAGGGCTTTCCGATGCGGCGGGAAATCTGCTGAAGGCTTCCGATAATCTGATAGGCAGTTCGGAAAACACCATTGAATTGGGAGAACAGCTTTTGGAATCCGCGGAGGGCAGAATACCGGAAGAAGTAGACACTTCATCTGTTCAGGCGGTAATCGATGCAATCACCTCAGCGCTGTCAGACGACCTGGATAGGATCGACAGCAATCTCTCTTCTGCTGAAGAAAGAATGGACGCATACAACCAGTACGTCCAGAATGACCTGGAGAATCAAATGAAACTGGTTGCGACCATGAAGAACTCGACAGATAGGGCGGCAAATAAGCTGTCGGATATGGGATTTACGGGACTGGCTTCAAGATTCGCACGGATATCCGATAAGCTCGACCATATATATGACTTAATGGACGAGCTGGTAGAAGCGGATGATTCCAACTGGAACACTATGAAGGGATATATTGACGATATCCTGTCAGACATAGCTTTTGCTGAAGATTCAATTGTCAAGATCGAGGCGGATGTTGATGATGAACTGGACAAAAAACTCGAGCAGGTCATCGACGATGCGAGAAAATCGATCTCCAAAACACGCAATTCTCTGTCAGGCGTTTACGGCGATATGGATCTCTTAGAGAACGCGCTGTCCAAGTCGGACAAGGCTCTCAAATCCATGAAGGGCGGACTGAACGGAACGGTATACACTCTCACTTCACTGCAAAACGGCGCCAGAAATCTCGCGCAGCTCTTTGACAATCTTTCCGGCAGCGACATGGTGAAGGATGTCAACCACCTGATGACAAATGACGCTGCCGTGATCGCTGAGAATATGGCCACGCCAATCAAGATGAACACCGAAGAGGTTTATCCGATCAGGAACTTCGGTTCCGTCATGGCACCGTTCTATCTTGTAATCGCACAGTGGATCGGAGCGATGTTCGCGGCCGTCATGATCCATGTTCAGGTAAAGCGCAGAGAAGATGAATTGGGCGGGATGAAACTCCACGAGGCCTTCTTCGGCAGGTACCGTCTCTTCCTGATGATCGGACTGGCACAGGCTCTGCTGGTTTCAATTGGAGAACTGCTGTATGTGGGCATCCAGTGCCTGCATCCTCTGCTGTTCATTCTGGCGGCTCTCGTGAACGGACTCATCTTCACACTGATCGTATACTCTCTTATCTTTGCGCTGGAGAATATCGGGCTGGCAGTCGGAGTCATCTTCATGATCCTTCAGGTTGCAGGGGGCGGAGGAACCTTCCCGGTAGAAGTATTGCCGGCGCCATTCAGGGCTTTGTTCCCGTTCATGCCGTTCCGATATGCAATGGACGCCATGAGGGAGTGCATCGGAGGAATGTACGATCATACATATATAAAGTGTCTTGGAATACTGATTCTCTTCGGCCTGGCTGCAATTGCCTTCGGACTGCTTTTGCATAAGCCGATGAGAGGAATTATAGAAAAAGTGGAAGAAAGCAAACGCGAAAGCGACGTTATGCTATAATTCTGTCCAATACGGACAAAGGCTTGAATATGTGGAAGAGGGTTACATATAACTGCCTTATTAGACTTTTGGATAATTAATGAGTAGGAAATAAGGAAATGAAATACACAAAGCTTGGAAATTCAGACCTGAATGTGTCGCGCATCCTTCTGTTTGGGAGACCATCTGGCGTTCACTGCCAGCGTCGAAAAGGCAGTCATCCCGGGACTGATCGTCGCCCAGCTGCTTTCGGGCATCCTGGCAGTCATCGTTGCGATGGCATTTATGAAGAAACCAAATTCTAAAATGGAGAAATAGATTATTGAACGAAACATTTGACATCCAGTCATATATGACAAAAGGCGTGGAACGGGTCATCTCGGATTCGCTGAAAGCGACTGCGAAGAATCCGAGGGAAACGGCATACCTTCTGAAGTTTGCGGCGGCGAGCCGCAAGGCTTCCCGTGTCCGTAAAGAGGCGGGCCAGGCCGGAGAACACATTCCACCGCTTCTGATCGCCAGCATCACGAGCAGCTGCAATCTGCACTGTGCCGGCTGCTATGCCAGAGGGATCCATTCGACCAACGATGAGACGCCGGTAGCGCAGCTGACGGCAGGAGAATGGGATTCCATCTTCGATGAAGCGGAGGAACTGGGCATCAGTTTCATCATGCTGGTCGGCGGCGAGCCTTTGCTGAGAAGGGATATCATCACGAGGGCTGCAGAGCATCCGGATATTCTGTTCCCGCTTTTTACGAACGGAACGTATATCGATGAGGAGTACTTCGCCTTGTTCGACCGGTGCCGGAAT
>JAFRVY010000111.1 GCA_017438285.1 Bacillota bacterium | reverse complement strand
GGTGATCGACGTATAGAAGTAAGCGAAGAATACCAGAAGAGCCAGGTAGATCAGAAGACCTATCGTATAGATCGGCTGTTCCGGATTGCACCACTGACTCTGGGTCAGCAGCTTGATGATGTGCCCGCCGATGTTGGTGGGCGCTGTGTAGTTGAAATTGAAGAATCCGGCGATCAGTGCGGGGAAGCTTAAGAGCGAGGAGGCAAAGATCACGGGGATAACGCCCGCGGTATTTACCTTCAGGGGGATGTAGGAGGACTGGCCTCCGACCATCTTTCTGCCCTGCATCTTCTTGGCGTACTGAACGGGAATGTGACGTTCGCCGTCCTGCAGGTAGACAACAAAGACTACCATCGCAAGGAGGAATGCCAGAATGACCACAGCGATTACAATGCCGAGCGCTATATTCTTGCCCTTGATGAAGGTCGTATACAGCGTACGGAAATCGGAAGGCATATCGGAGATGATATTTACGAGCAGGATGATCGAAATACCGTTTCCGATTCCCTTTTCAGTTATCTGTTCACCCAGCCACATAAGCACTGCTGAGCCGGCTGTCATGATCATGGCAACGAAGATCACATTGTACCATGTGTAATGGATCAGGAATCTCGATCCGAAACCGATCGCCATGGCGACGGACTGGATGACCGAAAGACCGACATTCATGTATCTCGTGATCCTGTTGATGACCTTTCTGCCTTCTTCTCCCTCTTTATGCAGCTCCTCCAGTTTCGGAATCGCGATCGTAAGGAGCTGCATGATGATTGATGCTGTGATGTACGGCGTGATGCTCAGTGCGAAGATGGACATGTTCGTAAACGAACTGCCTGTGATCGTATTGAAGAAGTTGAACGCCGTCGCAGTCTGGTTACTCCACCATTCCCTTACGAAGGCCGTGTTCACACCGGGGGTGGGAACCTGGCTTCCGAACCGGACAATGACGATCATTAAAAATGTGAAAAGCAGTTTCCTGCGGATATCAACAACTTTTAATGCATTGCGGAGTGATTTGAACATATTATTCTACCTCTACCGTGCCGCCGGCAGCCTCGATCTTTTCCTTCGCTCCGGCGCTTACTGCGTCTACCTTAACTGTATACTTACCGGTAACAGTTCCGTTGCCTAAGAGCTTCACGCCATCCTTTGCATGCTTGATGATGCCCTTCTCAAGAAGAGCCTCGGTCGTTACGGTCGCACCGTCTTCAAAGTTGTTGAGTACGGATACGTTCAGTGCAACGATCTGCTTGGAATTGATGTTCGTAAAGCCTCTCTTGGGCAGACGGCGGTACAGAGGCATCTGGCCGCCTTCAAAACCGGGTCTGGGTGCTCCGGAACGGGCTTTCTGACCCTTGTGTCCCTTACCGGCGGTCTTGCCGTTTCCCGAACCGTGTCCACGGCCTCTGCGGAAATTATCGCTGTGCTTGGAGCCTTCGGCAGGCTGTAAATATGAAAGATCCATAATACCCTCCTTATGCTTCCTCGACTTTTACAAGATGGCTGATCTGTCTGATCATACCGCGTACGGCTTCATTGTCAGGCATCTCAACAGTCTTGTTAAGCTTTCTGAGTCCCAGGGCTTCTGCTGTCTTTCTGTGTTTGGGGACAGCACCGATGGGAGATTTTACAAGTGTGATTTTTAATTTCTCAGCCACGATATACCCCTCCTTATCACTCCAGGATCTCATCAACGGACTTGCCGCGGCTCTTGGCGACCTGCTCGGGAGTCTTGAGTGCCTTCAGTCCTTCGATCGTTGCAAGAACAACGTTCTGCTTGTTGTTGGATCCGAGGGACTTGGTACGGATGTTCTCAATACCTGCAAGCTCCATAACTGCACGGGCGGGGCCTCCGGCGATAACACCGGTACCTTCGGGGGCACGCTTCAGCATAACGGAAGCGCTGCCGAATTTTCCGATGTAATCATGAGGAATGCTCTTGTTCTCGTCGATCGGGATCTCTACCAGATTCCTGGTGGCTGCTTCCTTGCCTTTGCGGATCGCTTCCGGAATTTCAGCGGCCTTTCCCATACCGGCGCCAACGTGTCCGTTTCCGTCTCCGACTACTACAAGTGCGGTAAATCTCATATTGCGTCCGCCCTTAACAGTCTTGGAAACGCGCTTAATGGTAACTACCTTATCGTTAAGCTCTAACGTGCTGGGATCGATAATTGTACGTTTCATTCCTTCGTAGCCTCCTTATCAGAACTGCAGACCGGCTTCGCGGGCCGCGTCGGCAAGTGCTTTGATCTTACCCTGGTAAATAAATCCGCCTCTGTCGAAAACGACTTCGGTGATACCGGCTTCAAGAGCGCGCTTTGCGATCACAGTTCCGAGATAGGAAGCTGCCTCGATATTGTTCGTCTTCTCGAGTTCGGCCTTCACATCCTTCTGTGTGGTGGATGCGGATACCAGTGTCTTCTGTGCTACGTCGTCAATGATCTGTGCATACATATGATTGTTGCTGCGGAATACTGCAAGCCTCGGTCTTTCGGCCGTGCCGGAGAAACGGCTGCGCAGTCTTCTGTGCTTTTTCTCGCGAATGATCGATCTTGATTCTTT